>CAZQTQ010000182.1:0-8257 GCA_964596025.1 uncultured Rickettsiales bacterium | reverse complement strand
TCGTCGCAGTCCCCAGCACAGACACTCAGTCCGTCCCCGTCCCCGTCCACCGCCTCGTCGGTTGCCGCGTCGCAGTCGTTGTCTTGGCCATCGCAGGCCTCTACAAGGCTCGGCGCGTTGTTGCCGTCTCCATCGTCGCAGTCTCCCCCGCAGAGGGTCGTTCCGTCCCCATCGCCATCTACCGCCTCGTCGGTAGCCGGATCGCAGTCGGTGTCGAACCCGTCACAGGCCTCGGGCAGACCCGGCGCGACCGTGGACTGACTTCCGTCGCAATCGCCAGCGCAGACCGAGAATCCATCACCATCGGAGTCGATCTCATCGCTGGGGGTCGTTCCATCGCAGTCGGTGTCCAGCCCGTCGCAGCCCTCCGGCGCCCCGGGGTAGACGGTGTCGTCACCGTCATCGCAGTCCAAACAGCTCAGGAAGGAGTCCGCATCCAAGTCGACCTCGTCTGTCGGCTCAGTGCCGTCGCAGTCGGTGTCCCAGCCGTCACATGCTTCCTCCAACCCAGGGGCCGCGGCGGCATTGGAGTCATCGCAGTCCTCGCAGCCCGAGACACCATCCCCGTCGTCGTCCTCTTCCTCGGCGAGAAGGACCTCGTCGCAGTTGGTGTCGACACCGTCACAGATCTCTTCGGCATCCGGGTGGGTGTCAGCGTCCCCTTCGTCGCAGTCCCCGCTACAGGGTCCGTAGCCATCCCCATCCAAGTCCAGCTCGTCACCCAAGACGATTCCGTCGCAGTTCGTGTCGATCCCGTCGCAACCCTCGTCTGCCCCCGGATGCACGACAGCGTTCGCGTCGTCGCAGTCCCCGCCGCAGCCACGGAAGCCGTCACCGTCCAGGTCGTCCTCCCCGGTCGTCCCGTCGCAGTTGTTGTCAATCCCGTCACAGATCTCCTCGGCCAAGGGCGAAACCGCCGAGTTGGCGTCGTCGCAGTCGCCATCGCACAGCAGCACGCCATCGCCGTCGGCATCGACCTCGTCCCCCGAGAGATTGCCGTCGCAGTCGGTGTCCACCCCATCGCATTCCTCGACGGCAGACGGGAAGACCGTCGGGTCCAGGTCATCGCAATCCTCACCCAAGACAAAGCCATCTCGGTCGACATCGACCCCACGATCCACGACGGTGGCGGTCAAGGGCACCTCGAGCGCACCCCCGCTCCAAGTCACGACCAGGACGCCCTCGGCCAAGCCAGGAACCGCCGATTCGGCGACCAAGATCACCGAGCCGGCCTCGCCCGCGCCAATCGAGATCTCGGTTTCCGTCTCGAGACGGAAGATCCCCGTGGTCGGCTGGGCGGCCAGCGTCAAGCGGAGTCCCTCGGCGCGGGGCTGAAAGACGACCCCCTCGAAGCGCGGCACAGACCGGGGGACCTCGCCGAAGTCGACGCTGCCCGGCGAGGCCACCAAGGCATCCGAATCGCCACAACCCATTGCCGACAGCGACAAAAAGACGAGCGGAAGCAGCAGCCTGGCCCTAGTTTGAAGCATCGCCTGCAGTCTAGCCCCTCGGGCGGGGCTTCGGGCGGGTCCAAGTGGCCCCGGAAGGGCCCAAGACCTTCGGGCACGAATGTGCCTTCCGGCCTAGCCCGGTTTTGGCTACCATGATCGGGTACGCTCTGTTTATCCGCAGCGCCTACACCACGGAGTTCATGCAATGAGACAGCTTCTGACGACTCTTCTTTCGCTCTCTGCCCTCCTCTTCGCCGTGGGCTGCGACTACTTCGGCACCCACGAGGGCTACGAAGACGGCGAGGTCCCAGCTTGGAGCCTGCAGGGCATAGCTACCTTCGAGGTCGTCGGAGTCTCTCCGAGCACAGCACGGGCCGGTGACGAAGTCAGCGTCTATGCCGTCTCCGAGTCGGACGCCCCCACCACGAGCTTCACCGTCGACGATTTCTGGTTCTGCACCTTTGACGGCGAGTCCGCGATGCTGGAGACCGGCGGCAACTCCTACGACCCCGTCGTGGAGCAGGAGACGGTGTTGGACCTCGAAGATGTTGACATCACGACCGAAGACCTCGGGGACTCCACTGTCTCGGTGGTGACCTTCACCGTGCCCGACGGCACGGTGACTGGCGAGGGTCTGGTGTTTACGCCGAGCAGCACGGAGTACTTCCAGCTCGGCATCCAGTAAAGCGCGTTTTCCGGCGGGCCGGTCCTTGTTGGGCTGGCCCGCTGTCGTTCTGGAGTTGCGCTACAGCACGCCGGATGTGGAACCGGAGCCGCGCTGCTGGTAGGGCGGCCTTAGCCCTACCAACAGACCGACCCGAACCAAGACGCCGTCCCCCCTCCTTGATACACTGGGGCGTGGCGCGATTCGACGTCGTGATCATTGGAGGAGCGCTTACCGGTGCTGCAGCAGGAGTCTTGCTCCTGCGAAGGCGACCGGAGACCCGCGTCCTCATCCTCGAAGCCTCGGCCGAGTTCCGGCCTACGAGTACAGCCACGTCCGAATTGGCCGGTCTGTTTCTCACCCAGGGACTGTGCCTCTGGGATCACCTCGCCTCCCACGAGCTGACCCACCACGGCTCCCGCTTTTGGTTCCACGACGACGAGGTCACCCGGATCCAGACGGCGACGGAGTTCGGGACCCGCGTCCAACCCCCGCTGCCATCCTTCATCCTGCGAGAAGACGTCACCGGACAACACCTCTTGGACGAGGCAGAGCGCAGCGGTTGCGTAGTCAAACGGCCAGTTCGGGTGACTCGCCTCCAGCCGGGGAAATACGATTCGACGATCTATTTCACAACCGATGGCTCCGACGGCTCCGACGGGGGTGAGGCCACCGAGGAAGAAGTCCAAGCTACTTGGGTCCTGGATGCCTCGGGCCGCGAGGCGATTGTTGGACGCAGCCTGTCACTGGTTCACCCCAGGCAGGACCACCCCGTCGCCGCAATCACCGGGCGCTGGCGGGGCGACCTCGACCTCGACGGCGTCCAAATGCACACAGACGAGACCTTCAGCCACCAAGTCTTCATCTCCCGGCGGCTGTCGTCCAACCACTTCCAGGGCTACGGCTATCGAATCCACTGCCTGGCCCTCTCCGATCGGGAAATCAGCCTGAGCGTGGTCTACGACAAGCGGATCTTGGACCTTCACCTCGCAGAGAACATTGGCGACGCCTACACCGGCTTCCTCAGCGGCTTGCCCGCCACCCGACAGCTCCTGAGCCGGGCCACGCTCATCAAGGAAGACCTCCGCGTCCTCCCCCAAGTCAGCTTCTTCGCCGATGAAGGGATCGGAGAGGGCTGGGCTCTGCTGGGAACTTCCGGCGGCTACGACGACCCCCTGGGGGCCCCCCACATGGACAGCGCTGGTCGGAGCACTGAGACTGCGGTCGACTTCATCTGCCGCCAACTCGACGGCACCGCCATCGGTGCCGAACTCTCCCGACACAACGCGCTGCTCAACACCTCCCACAAGCGAAACTACGCGGCCCGCATCCGGGGCAGCTACCAGCTCGGCGGCGACTTCGACCTCTTCTGGCCGCTCTACCTCCTCGATCGCGGCCTCTACATGCTGAGCGAAGTCCTGCCGATTGCCACGTCCTACCGATCGGAGATCCGACGTTTGCCGTGGACCGGAGTTCTCGGGGGGATCGCCGCCACCACCCTTCGCTTCTTCCGGTGGCGCTTCCGGCGGATGGTCCGCAACCGGCTGCGCTCGGGCCACTACGGCCGCAACAACCACGGACTCCGGCTCTACTACCGCCTCGATACGGGCCCGTCGGCGATCGTAGCCCTCGTCCACGGGCTAACGGGCTGGCTCCTGCGGGAGTTCGAGAACATCGGAAGCCTCATTGTGCTGCCCTTCTCCGGGGGCCCAGAGTCCGACGAACTGGGGGCCGAGCTGTCCACCCTTCCCCAGGGAGTGGACATCCTCTCGGATTGAGCCCCCCGCCCTCCCTGCCCTCCCCCCTTCAACCCCGTACAGAGACCCCCCATGTCCACGATGCGCGAACTTGTCGAACAACTGCAGGCCAAACGAGCCGATGCTCAAAACATGGGCGGCCCCGAGAAGGTCCAGCGCCAGCACGACCGCGGAAAGTGGGATGTCCGCCAACGCGTCGACTCCCTCTTCGATACCGGCACCTTCCTCGAGTTCGGCATTCACGGCCACGACCACAAGATCGACCGCAGTCCAGCCAGCCATCGGGCTCCCGCAGACGGCGTAGTCACCGGCACGGGCCTCATAGACGGCCGCATGGTCGCGATGGCGGCCTACGACTTCACCGTCCTGGGCGGCTCAATCGGCGAGGTGGGAGAGGCCAAGGTGACCCGACTGCGGGAGCTTGCACTGCGCTCCCGTATCCCCATCGTCTGGCTCATCGACTCCGCCGGGGCCCGGATCCACAAGGACTCGGGGGCCAAAGAGCAGGCCTCGATGTTCGCCGGCACCGGCTACTTGTTCCGGGAGCAGGTCCACATGAGCGGCGTCGTCCCTCAAGTCTGCGCAATGGTGGGTCCGGGAGCAGCGGGAACGGCCTACATCCCCGGGCTGGCGGACTTCGTTCCCATGGTCAAGGGGATCTCATCGATGGCTCTCGGGGGTCCCCCGCTCGTCCTGGCTGCCGTCGGGGAAGAAATTGACGAGCAGAGCCTGGGCGGTTCGAAGGTCCACACGCGCATCAGCGGCTGCGCGGACGTGGAGGTGAAGACCGAACAGGACTGCTTCCAACTCATTCGCCACTACCTGAGCTACTTCCCCAACTGCCAGGGGGAACTCCCTCCTCGAGCCGAGTACCAGACTCCGGGAGCCGAGGGCTTGGACCCCCTGGGCAAAGGCGAGCTCCTCGATGAGTCCGTCCTGGACCTCCTCCCCGAGAATCCCCGAGCTTCCTACGACATGCGCACCCTCATCGGGTTGATCGCCGACGGGGGGGAATCGCTCGAGATCAAGCCGAAGTGGGCCAAGAACATCACTACGGCTTACTGCCGCATCGGCGGCATGCCGGTGGGAATCGTCGCCAACAATCCGAAATACCTCGGCGGAGTCTTAGACGTCGATGCTGCGGACAAAGCCGCGCGCTTTGTCTCGACCTGCGACGCCTTTAACATCCCGTTGGTCTTCCTGATGGACGTGCCTGGCTTTGTCGTGGGCAGCGTAGTTGAACAGCAGGGGATCATCCGCCACGGCGCCAAGATGCTCTTTGCCGTAGCCAGCGCGACCGTCCCAAAGATGACGGTCATCACCCGCAAAGCCTACGGGGCGGGCTACTACGTCATGTGCGGACGGGCCTATGAGCCGGACTTACTCGTCGCCTGGCCCACGGCCGAGATCTCTGTCATGGGGCCCGAGGGCATGGTGTCGATATTCGCCCGCAAGATGCTGGCCGCGATGCCGGACGAGGAGACCCGGAATCAAGCAAAAGCGCAGATGACCGCAGTGATCCGCGAAGGGATCGACCCCTACCTGGCCGCGGGCTGGGCCATGGTCGACGACATCATCGATCCTCGAGAAACTCGCCAGCAGCTGATCCACACCCTCGTTCGGACACGCAACAAGCGGGTGGAGCGGCCGGCGCGCAAGCACGGCGTGGTGCCAGTCTAGTCGTTGCTGGCCTTCTCTTGGGCCGCCATCAAGGCCAGAGCTAAGGCGGAGGGGCCTTCTGCGGAAGCCTTCTTTTGAGCCTTCTTGTAGGCGGCAAAGTCGGCGCCGCTTCCCCCGGCCGCTCGCGACGCGCTAGCGAGCGTGATCTTGCGCTGACGCTTGTCCATCGAGACCACACTTACTTCGATCGCCTTGCCAATCTTGAAGATCCGCTTGGCATTGCCGCCCCGCGGGACCTCGAGCATGGCCGTCGGAATGAGGCCGGTGATGCCGGGGGCTACGTTGGCAAAGACGCCAAAGTTCGCAACCTCTTGCACGGTGACCTTCAAGGTTGCGCCCTCTTGCACCTCGGGAGGAAGAGAAGCCCATGGGTCCTCGCCGAGTTGCCGAATGGATAAGGCCACCCGCTTCTTCTTGGGGTCGACCGACACAATCGCAACCTGCACCTCCTGACCCACCTCCAAGACCTCCTTGGGGTGGCGGATGCGCCGTGTCCAGTCGATCTCACTGTTGTGGACCAATCCTTCGATCCCCTCCTCTAAGGCGACGAAGGCACCAAAGTCGGCGAGCCGGGTCACGGTTCCAGTAACGGTCGAGCCGCACTCCAAGCGCTCTACCACTGTCGCCCAAGGGTCATCGCCAGCTTGACGAAGGGAGAGGGAGACGCGGTCCCTGCCAGAGTCGATCTTGAGGACTTTGACCTGCACCGTCTGGCCCTCGGAGACCACCTCCTTGGGGTCCTCGACACGTCCCCAACTCAGCTCGGAGACATGGATGAGCCCGTCGATTCCACCCAAGTCGACGAACGCGCCAAACGGCATGATCTTGCGGACCGTCCCCTCGAGGATTGCGCCCATCTCCAGGGCCTCGCGAGTGGCTACAGCCTTGGACTTGGACTCTGCCTCGAGGAAGGCCCGGCGCGACACCGTAAGCTTGCGGCCCGAGGGGTCGTAGCGGGTGATGACAAAGGTGTAGGTCTTCTCCAGGTGGACACTGAGATCCTCGGTGAAGCTCAGATCGACCTGCGAGGCAGGACAAAAGCCGCGGCGGCTGCCCAGGCGGACCTCGAGTCCCCCCTTGTTAAAGCCGACGACGCGACCCTCGACGGGGATCTTGTTCTTGGCTGCCTCCTCCAGCATCTCTCCGAGCTGGTTCGCCTTGAGGGCCCGGGTCGATAGGCGGACCCCATCTCGCCCAGAACCAATGACCTGGGCTTCGATGTGCTGGCCCACTTGGTAGAGAAGTTTCCCGTCCTCATCTTCCAGCTCGCGTCGCTCGAGGAGGGCTTCGGCCTTACTGCCGATGTCGACCAGCGCGATGTCGTTACCGATGGAGACAAGCGTCCCGATGATCCGATCGCCCGGGCGATGCTCGGCGAGCGGAGGCTGAGCCGCAAGAAGCAGGGCGAAGTCCTCTTCCGACGACCCGTCCAGGACCCGCTCCTCTGGGGCACTGGGGGCGGCCACCTCTGCAGAAGACGACGTATCTTCGGGGGCGACGGGGGTGGAGGTCTCAGTCGCCTTGGGGGGCTCGGACTCCGGCGCATCCACCGCCTCGTTTGACGTCTCATCCTCTGGGCTGGGGTCGGTAGACTGCGAAGCCGCTGCTGAAGTCTCCTCAGCCGATGAGTCCGCATCGTCTCCCGAGGGTCCGGGACGCCGTCGCACCACCACACGGTCCTCAGTCTCGGGCGGCGTGCTGGTCTGCGATTCCGAACTCATTCCCTACTCCACTTTGTCGGCCGGTCTGCGTTTGGCGGTCTCCAACCGTCCCCCCAAACAGCTTCCACACGACCGCGGGAGGATATCCACCGCAGTGGAAGGGGTCAACGCGGAGTTGAACGCACCAGCGGCGGGGCCTTCCTCGAAAAGGACGGAGAGCGCCCGAAGCCCGCCTAGGGGATCGCTACGCTCAGGGTCTCAGACCGCTGAATTCCGCCTTCGTCGGTGGCGGTAGCCGTGACCGTGTGCGTTGTACCGGACGTGGAGAACGTCACCCCTGCCGACCAGGTCGTAGCCTGCCGCCCTGGACCAGAGCCAGTAGGCGGACTAATCGTCGCCGACCCGAGGGCACCATCAACGTCGCTGCTAAGTGCCAGGTCGACACCGGTGGGGAGCGAGTCGTTCAGCGTGCCCGTCAATGTCATCGTGGTCGAAGGCGAGGCCGGCGCGTCGATGGTCACTTGCGGAGCCCAGTTGACGGCGACCCCGATGTAGCTGACCTTGAAGTCCGGGTTGCCGTAGAAAATGTTCTCGTCGGGATCTCCCGGCAAATCGTTGGCCGCCACTGCTCCCTCGTAGTACATGTAGTACGCGTCATCGGTCGCGTCGTAGCGGCGAGTTGGCGAGTAGACCCATCCTGCATCGAAACGGGTGACGGGATCGGAGGCATCAGTAGTGAAGGCGGATGCCGTTAGGGCCGCCTTGCTCCAAACACCAGTTGTCGTCGCAGTTGCTCCCGCGCCGAATTCTCCTCCGTTGTGGTACATGACCTCGTAGGCATTGACTGCGGTTGGGTCAACGACAACGCTGGGGTGGTTTGTGTTGCTGCCTTCCCAGCCGAGATCACTCCCGCAGGCCAGCGGGTCAGGACCGTCGGTTCCCGAATCGTAACGAGTCCAATCGGAGTTTGTGCCACAGCTGCTCGAACACTGGGCCAAGAAGATGCAAGCACCCCCACTGCCCTTTCCGGCGTACCAGAGGTTC
>CAZQTQ010000181.1:0-8259 GCA_964596025.1 uncultured Rickettsiales bacterium | reverse complement strand
GCCGGTGCCGTCTTCTCGTCGTCGAAGGCTGGAGTTGGGCCCTCGAGCGTTGGATCTAGTTGGGCCAGACGGCTCGGTCCTTCGGATATGCCCATGGCCTGAGCGATGGCCTCACGGGCCTCCGAACAGCTCCAGAAGCGGTCCTGCGGCCAGTGCGCGGTGCACTGCACCAGGACGTCGACCAGGTCCTTGGGACGTCCTTTCTGGGTCAGCGTCTGAAGATGGCTGTCCTGCAGCCTCCAGCCCGTAAGACCTACCGGCCGTGATCCGAGGCCGGCCAGAACCTCCCAGAAGGTCACGCCCAGCGAGTAGAGATCCGAACGGGCATCCACCCGGTCCATGCCCTCGTGCTGCTCCGGCGGCATGTAGACCGGAGTGCCGATCGACACGCCTGTCTGGGTGAGGCTCTGCTCGTCCAGGAGGCTGGCGATGCCGAAGTCCAGGATCCGAACCCGGCCGTCGTCGGTCACCATGATGTTCCCGGGTTTGAGGTCCCGGTGAAGGCACTGCTGCTTGTGGGCGTGTTCCACCCCGTCCAGAACCTGGAGGAAGAGCGCCACCGCCTCGTCGGTGGGGATTGGGGTCTCTCCGTAGTCGATGATGATCTGACGAAAGGTCCGTCCGCGAACTAGTTCGGTGATCAGAGCGCATCGGTCGCCGTCCTCTACGAAGTCGAGCAAGCGGACTACGTTGGGGTGCTCCAAGCGGGCCAGGGCGCGGGCTTCGATCTTGAGTCGGTGGCGGATCTTCTCTTGGGTCGCGTAGTGCGGGTGGAGGAGCTTGATCGCCGCCTCCATGCCGATGCCGGCGCGGTGGACGCCCCGGTAGACGGTGGCCATTCCTCCGCCACCGAGTACCTCCTTGATCTCGTATTGACCGATGTGGAGGCTCACGATGTAGGTCCGGACTCCGCTTCCCTGGCGTTCGTGTAGTGGCTCAGTGCCTCAAGAGCGGCTTCGATGCCTTCACCGAGGGCGGCTCGTGCTCTGCGCCCTCCCTTGACCATTCGGACCACATCGAGAGCCGCCTTCGGCCGGGCGAGCCAGCGCAAGATCCGTTTGGGGGCGAGGCCCCGCACGCCTCCCGTGCTGCGAAGGGAGGGCACGACGTCTTCGTCTGCCGGGTCCGATATGGCACGCAGTCCTACGTACTGGGCACCACACCGTTGGGCGGCCTCACGCAGAGGTGCGGCTTCCATTTCGCAGGCCAAGTAGGGACTGTCTTGGCCGAGGCTGAGCTTCTGCTGCGAGCGATCCGCGAAGCGGGAGACCGTGAGTAATGGGCCTTGGGCGAAGCGTCGTGGGAGCTGGGCTAGGCGGGTTCGAAGGAGGGGCAGGGGAGCTGTTGCGACCTCGATGGGCTCAGGCAAGGCCGGTCGGTCGCTTGCCGCCGGGCCCAGGTCGACGATGGTGGGTGAGACGCCGGTCACAAGTACCAGATCGCCTGCGCTCAGTCCGGGTCTCAAGCCTCCGGCGAAGCCGACGTGCAAGACAATGTCCGGGCGAGCAGCCACGAGGGTCTCAGCCGCCTTCTGTGCTGCCGAGGGGCCGACTCCGGTCAGGAGGACCTGGAGGCCGGGGCCCAACTCTAGCGTGCGGCCCCGGCTCGGCGCGGGGTAGCCGAAGCGCTGTCTCCAAGCCTGCAACTCCTGGGCACAAGCAGCCACGACAAGAACCGATGTGTACATCGACCGAAGCATAGCGTGCAGGTAGGCTGTCCGGCCGTGAGCCTCGCCCTTCCCGTGCCTCCAGAACGCCTCCTCGACGCCACCATTCGGGTGACGCGAGAAGCTTCGCTGCCGGTGATGAAGCTGTTCCGACAGGCCCAGCGGGTCTGGGACAAGGACGCGGAAGGCGAGCCTGTAGGGGGCGGCGAGAGGGCCAAGAATCCGGTCACGGAGGCCGACCTGGCCGCCGATACGATCCTCCGGGAGGAGCTCCCCGCCCTCCTGCCCGGCAGCGGCTGGTTGAGCGAAGAGACGGCCGACAACCCGGACCGCTTGTCCTGCCCCTGGGTTTGGGTCGTGGATCCCATCGACGGTACCCGCGAGTACGTCGACGGCGTGGCCGAGTTTGCCCTGTCCGTAGCCCTGGTCGCGGACGACCAACCCGTGCTCGCTGTCCTCTACAACCCGGCAAAAGAGGATCTCTTTACCGCGCTTTGTGGCCAGGGTGCGTGGCGTATGGGCCAGCGCCTCCGGGCCTCGGAGCGGGAAGACATCCAAGGAGCGCGGGTCTTGGCAAGCCGAAATGAAATCCGCCGTGGTCAGTTCGACGCCTTCCGGGACCGGGTGGAGGTCGTACCCATGGGCTCGACCGCCTACAAGCTCGCGTTGCTTGCGGCTGGCGAGGGCGACGCCTACTTCACGACCAAACCCCGCAACGAATGGGACATTGCCGCCGGGGTCCTTCTCTGCCGGGAGGCCGGCGCCCGTATTACCGACCGTGCGGGCCAGAGGCACCTCTTCAACCAGCGGGAGACCCTGTGCCACGGCGTCGTTGCCGCCTCGTCGGGCCTGCACGGCGAAGTGCTGAGGCTCCTGGCTAGCTGAGTTGGTTTTCTTGGTCGCCCACCGTGCCAAGGATGGTGAACTCGGCTCCCTCCGGTCCAGCCTGGAGCACCGTGCCTTGGGCGTTGAAGCGCTTCTTCACGTAGCCGAGGGCTACCACCCCATCGAGGGTCTCTGAGCGCACTGCGGAGGTCACGGTTCCCACCGTTTTGCTGCCCACGACCAGCTCCTGACCAAAGGCGGGCACATCGGCGGTCTTCTCGGCGTGCAGTTGGACGAGGCGCCGCGCCGGGGTCCCCATGGAGTCGACCCGACAGATGACCTCTTGGCCGATGTAGCAGCCCTTGCTGAAGTGGATGGCCCGATTCGCCAGGCCCGCCTCCAGGGGGATGTTCTTTTCGGTCAGATCGACGCCGAAGCGGGGGTGAGCACTTTCAATGCGCGCCGCCTCGAGGAGGCTCCGGTCGCCTCGAATGAGATCGCTTAGCGCCTTCAAAACTGCCGCTTCGCCGTCTGCCGGTCCCCAGAGCAGAAGGTCGTTTCCTTTGGCGCAAAGTCGGTCTAGCCGAAGGACTCGCAGTTCGGTGGCCCCGATTCGAGTCATTCGGTGGTTGAGAATGCCGACCGGGGGGAGCTCTGCTCCGGCCGCAACAACGGCCTCTTCAGCCCCCGTACCCGCGACCAACCACAGGAAGCTGTCTACGTCGGGCTCGAAGTAGACCTTTTCGGCGATGAGGTATTTTTCGAGTCCCTCAGTGAAGCGTTCTGCGGCGCCAGGCTCCAGGAGCGCCAGCAACGTTCCTTCCCGCCGGTCTCTGGCGACCTGGAAGAGCCTGACGTCCGTGACCGTTCGGCCCTGAATGGTGTTGAGGGTGGCCCAGCACCCCTGCCCCTCGTCGAGGTTGGCCACGTCGTTCGAGAGCATGGCGTGAAGAAACCGCTGGCGGTCCCGTCCCGAGACGACAAGCCGGTCCATGTCGCCCAGGTCAAAGAGGTGGGGGCGCTCCCGCAGGGGGCGCGTGTCGATACTTCCGGCAAAGGAAAGCGCAGCAACATCCGATAGGACTGCTGGTAGAGCTGCTGCTGACACAGGCTGAGGTGCAGACATGGAACGATTCCTTGCACCAATTGGTGTAGGAAGCAAGCCCAGACCTCGAACATGGGGTCCCCAACTCCGGTGCTATCGTCCGGAGGGGGGCGCCAGTGTGGGGATCGGAGGTTGCTGCGTGAGTGCTCTGAGCGGCCTGCGGACTGCGATTGCGGTTTGCCTCGCTTCGGCCCTCTTCCTCGGACTGAGCCTGCCGGCATGGGCCCAGGGCGAGCCCACGCCCGCGTTGGACGTCCAACGCTTCGTGCCCTCCGGCACCTACCGCAACTTCGTCCTCGTCCACGATGGGAACCTCCTCCCGACCAAGAAGTTTGGCGTGGATGGCGTACTCCAGTTCGGGTTCCGCCCCCTTCAGCAGGTCTCGACGGACCTCAAGCGCAGCGATGGGGCGGTCGACGGCGTACTCGCGCTCCACGGACGGGCCGGATTCGCCATCACCGATTGGGTGCAGATCGACCTTGGAATGGCCCTCATGCAGTTTGCGGTGACCGGTACGGCCATTGAGGAGCTGGGCGGGGAACAGCAGGTCTTTTCCTTGGGTGACATCTGGCTCGAAGGGCGCTTCAAGCCCTTGCGCGAGGAGGAGCACTTCATCAGCCTCGTCGCCATTCCCTTCCTTACCTTCCCCACCGGCAACCCCACACTCTTCCTGACCTCGGGGGTTCCGACCTTGGGCGTGAAGGTCGCGGTCAGCAAGACCTGGACGCGCTTCCATGTCGCCGGCCACCTCGGCTATCGGCTGCTGCCGGGTTCCGCCGTGGTCGCAGAGAACGTCGCCGCAGAAGACCAAATCCTCTTCGGGATCGGCTTCGGTGGCTCGATCCTCCCTGGCCGTCTCGACGTCAACGCCGAGTGGGTGGGGGCGGGAATCGTCGGCCCGGGTGTCGACGAACTTCCGCGGAACGACGGCAAGATCGCCATGCACAGCCCCATGGAGTTGCTGTTCGACGCGCGCATCCGCATTCGGAACAACCTGGACCTCATCGTGGGTGCCGGTCCCGGCCTCAGTTCGGGTGTGGGCACTCCGGCTTTCCGGATTTTCGGTGGTCTTTCTTGGGCCCCCTCGCTGGATGCCGATGGCGACACAGTGGGGGATGCCCTCGACGCCTGCCCGAAGAAGCTCGAGGACTTCGATGGCTTCGAAGACGCTGATGGCTGCCCGGACGCTGACAACGACGAAGACGGAATACTGGACCTAGACGACTCCTGCCCCGACGAAGCGGAGGACTTCGATGGGTTCAAGGACCGTGACGGCTGTCCAGAGGCCGACAACGATCACGATCTCTTCCTGGACGCAGACGACCTCTGCCCCGAGGCGGCCGAGGATCGGGACGGCTTCGAGGACGATGATGGCTGCCCCGAGACCGACAACGACCTCGATGGAGTTGCCGACACTTGGGATGCCTGCCCGTTGACGCTCGAGGACCACGATGGCTTTGAAGACAACGACGGCTGCCCCGACGGCGACAACGACGGCGATGGGGTGCTGGACGACGAGGATCTCTGTCCGATGCGGCAGGAGATCTACGACGGAAAGTCCGATGCCGACGGCTGCCCGGATGACGTCCTGGCCGTCTTGTACGGGGACCACATCGTCCTCATCGAGCCCATCGAATTCGCTTCCGGCAGCAACCTCATCTTCCGACGTTCCTTCCCCGTCCTCGATGCCCTGCGCGACTTGCTGGTGGAGGATCCCTCCATTCTCCGGCTCGGCATCGAAGGCCCACAAGACGCCGGGAACGCCGAGTTGGCGGGGGCGATCCTCAGCGAGGGTCGCGGGCGGGCCATCATGCTCTACCTACTCAACGGCGGAGTCGCGTCGGAGCGGATGAGTCTAGACGCGACGGGGGAGGCTGGAATTCAGGCTGTCCTTACCGTCCACGAGCGGCGTAAGTCGGAGCAGGCGGCCAGGCTGGAGATCCTCATCGAGGCGCAGCGGCAGGAGGCGCAGGAGCGAGCACAGTTGGCTGAGGAACGGGCCGAAGAGCTGGAACGCCGGACCCAGGCCGAAGGAGCCGAAGGCGAAGGTGAGGCGGCAAGCGAGACCACGGCGAAGCCCGAATCCGTGCAGGCACCCCCGAAGCCCCAGCCCGTGGAGTAGGATCCGCAGGTCCCTTCCGGGCACGGCGGAGGATCCTTGGACCCGGTCACCCTCACCGAAGAACTTGTCTCCTACGACACCGTCTCTGAGCGTCCGAACGCTGCCTTGTGCCAGCGTCTTACCGAACTGCTCGAGCCCCTCGGGGCCCAGCTGGAGGTGCAGCGGAGCCCCAAGGACCCACAGCAGCACAACCTCCTGGCCCGCTTCGGGCCCGAGGGCAGGGGAGGTCTCGCCCTAGCCGGGCACACTGACACCGTGCCCTTTGACGCCTCGATGCGTGCCAACACACGCCCCGAGCGGGACGGCCGGCGCCTCTACGGGCGCGGCACCTGTGACATGAAGGGGGCCATCGCTGCGATGATCCATGCGGCCCGTCGAGGCGAGGACTTGGTGCTGGCCAAGCCCCTGTGGATGGTCTTCACCTTCCAGGAAGAGATCGGCTGCCATGGAGCCAAGCTCCTGGAGTCCCTGCGACCGCTTCCTGTTGACCATTGCATCATTGGCGAGCCCACGGGGCTTCGGCCCGTCACCCTGCACAAGGGCTACGCGGTGGCCCGGATCGATCTCTACGGGAGCCCCTGCCATTCTTCGGACCCCGATCGGGGAGCCTCTGCGGTCCATGGCGCGGCTCGGGCAGTCGATGGCCTCTTGGCCCTGGGGGAGGAATTGAAAGGCGAGGGCGGGCCCTCGGATGGACCCTTGCAGCCTCCTTGGACCACGCTCAACGTCGGCCTCTTTAGTGGGGGGACGGCCCGGAATGTGGTTCCGGATCGAGCGAGCTTCTGCCTCGAGATGCGGCCCCTTCCCTCGACCGACGTAGCGGGCCTGCTGGCGCGCGCCGAGGCCCGGGCTCGTGAGGCTGCGTCGACGGTCCCGGGGCTGCGGCTGGACTTTGTGCCGGTCGAGACCAACCCGCCGCTCGGGACCCCATCTGACGGTCGACTTGTTTCCTGGCTGGTGGAGCGCCAGGACAGCGAGGAGATCGCGGTCCCCTTCTACACGGAGGCCCCGATGTTCACGCGGATGGGCGCCGAAACCTGCGTCTGCGGCCCCGGGGAGATCGCCCAAGCGCACCGCGTCGACGAGTGGGTCGAGTTTGACGCCCTGGAAGCCGCCTCTGACCTCTACCTCGACGCAATCCGAGAGTTCTGCACATGAGCCCTGCCAAGACCAAGAAGAAGGCCGATCCACTTGCCAAGCTCGCGGCGAGCTACCGGGTCGACGAAGCTCCCTACTACCGTGAGTGTGGGGATGAAGTCGCTCTCTTCCAAGAGGCGGCGCGGCAGCAGATGCCGGTCCTCCTCAAGGGGCCGACCGGCTGCGGGAAGACCCGATTTGTCTCTGCGATGGCACACCGCCTCGGCTTGCCCCTGATCACCGTGGCTTGCCACGAAGATCTCACGGCCTCCGATCTGGTGGGTCGTTACCTCTTCCGAGAGGGCGAGACGCAGTGGGTCGACGGTCCGCTCACCATCGCCGTCAAGCTTGGTGCGATCTGCTATCTCGACGAGGTGGTCGAGGCCCGGAACGACAGCCTGGTCGTCATCCATCCCCTGGCCGACGACCGCCGCATCCTTCCGATTGAGAAGCGCAGCGAAGTTCTCAAGGCCCCCGATCCCTTCATGCTCGTCATCTCCTACAACCCCTCCTACCAGAGCGTGATGAAGGATCTCAAACAGAGCACCCGCCAGCGCTTTCTCGCGCTGGGTTTTGACTACCCGCCCCGCGAGCTGGAGACCGAGATCGTGGCCCATGAGGCAGGCTTGGATCTGGAGGTTGCCGGCCGACTCGTACGGGTCGGGCTGCGGATCAGAAAGCTCCGCAACCACGGCCTCGAGGAGGGGGTCAGCACCCGGCTCCTGATCTACGCGGGACGCTTGGTCGCCGGCGGCTTGGAGCCGAATTCCGCCTGTCGGGCCGCGATCGTCGAGCCGCTCAGCGACGACCAGGACCTTCAGCGCTCGATGACCGAGGTAGTGCGGGACTTCTTCTAGAAGACGAGTGGAGCCCCCGCCAAGCCCAGCTTTCCTGTGAGCCTCCGGCTTCTGCCCGCCCGCCTGCGCTGGGGCGGTCTACAATGGGAGAGATGAGTAAGGACGACCCCAAGAAAAAAGGGCCTCGTCGGCCGATCGTCGATCGGCTGGCCACGGTTACCGTGGGGGACGCCGCCCAACTCTTGCTGCGGGCGCGGGATCGGATCCGGGAAGAGCCCGTCGAACATGCCAAAGCGGCGGCTGACGTCACGCGGGCCCTTGCGGCTGCGAAGGCTGAGCTAGCCTCCAGCGAGTTCGCGCTAATGCGCCGCGCTATCCTCCTCGTCGCGCGCCAGGATTGGGGGGCTGCCGCTGTCCTCGCTGAGGCTCTCCCGCCGCTGGTTCGCCAGCATCCAGACAGCGTGGACTGGGTGGGAGAAGCGGTGGCTCGTGCCGTGCAAGCCGACCGAACCTTGGCCTCCCAGCTCGCTCAGGTACTCCCTGGCTGCGCGGTTCGGATCAAGGAACGGGGGCCTCGCCTTCGGGTCATCACCGCCCTGTCCGATCT
>CAZQTQ010000180.1:0-8303 GCA_964596025.1 uncultured Rickettsiales bacterium | reverse complement strand
CCTTTTTGCTTATTGTTGGAGTCACGCCCCCGAAGGGCCGTGATCCGTACTCAAATATCACTCTCAGAATCGAGCGGGTCACTATTCAGTTTTCAAAGACCGGCCTTCTAAAGGGCTAACCACTGTAAGAGGAGGCCTCCTAGCTGTCAACGCTCGCTTGAGCGCCGACGGAGGTCTCCTGCCGGTGGACGCCTCAACTCACGGCATTCCGCGAGCGGCGAGGGCGGAAACTATTCCCGGGGGTCTAAGGCGTCAAGGACGTTCTGGATCTTTTTTTTCAATCGGGGGACTGAAGGACCCCAAGAAACCAGTATCAGCCAACCCGAATCTGAACCCGATCGATGCCTTGGGCTCTTCCTGAGCTCTCATCGACGTCGACCACCACCCCGTGGAAGCGCAGGTCGCCCGAAGCCGGCTCAAAGCGGGAGGGACGACCGTGCAGAAAGCGGCCAAGGCTCTGTTCGGTCTTTACCCCGATGATGCCGTTGTGGGGCCCAGTCATGCCCAAGTCGGTGATGTAGGCCATGCCCTGAGGAAAGATCTGCTCATCGGCCGTCTGCACGTGGGTGTGCGTACCAACAAGCGCCGACACACGACCGTCCAGGTGCCATGCCATGGCCATCTTCTCCGAGGTCGCCTCGCCGTGCATGTCTACAACGAAAAAGTCGGCCTCATCGGCGTAGGTCTCCAACAGGCGATCGATTGCAGCAAAGGGACAGTCCGTCTGCGGCATGAAGACGCGGCCTTGAAGGTTGATGACGGCCACCCGAACACCGTCTCGCTTGACGATGCCGATGCCAGAGCCGGGGTTGTGGCGCGGGTAGTTTTCGGGGCGAAGCACGCGCTCGTTCGACTCCAGGAGTTCGACCACTTGGGGCTTGTCCCAGGTGTGGTTTCCCCCGGTCAGAACATCCGCGCCGCAGTCGAAGAGCTCTTTGGCAATAGCAGGGGTGAGCCCGAAGCCTCCGGCAGCATTCTCGGCGTTGGCCACCACGAGGTCGACGCCGTACTTGGAGACGACATCGTCGATGGCCCCCCGCATTGCGCGGCGCCCCGGGCGCCCGAAAATGTCACCAATAAAGAGGAGCTTCACAGTGTCCCTAACGTGCGTACTGGACGACCTTCGTCTCGCGAACAACCGTCACTTTGATTTGGCCCGGGTAGGCCATCTCCGACTCGATCTTCTGGGCAATGTCACGCGAGAGCAAGACCGCCTCTTCGTCCGTTACCCGTTGGTTCTCGACCACCACCCGCACCTCACGACCCGCCTGAACCGCATAGGAACGCTCAACACCAGCAAACGAGTTGCTGATCCGCTCCAAGTCGGACAGGCGCTGAGTATAGGTCTTCATCATCTCGCGGCGGGCACCGGGGCGGGCACCAGAGATGGCGTCAGCTGCCTGAGCCAACACGGCGTAGATGGTCTCCTGCGGCACCTCCTCGTGGTGAGATGCAATGGCATTGACGACCACTTTGGTCTCGCCGTGTGCGAGGGCAAACTCGGCACCAATTAGCGCATGGCTGCCCTCTGCGGTCTGATCCATGACCTTGCCGATGTCGTGGAGAAGTCCTGCGCGCTTGGCCAACTTGGCGTCCAACCCCAACTCCGAGCCCATCATTCCGCAAAGGAACGCGACCTCAATGGCGTGCTGCCACTGATTTTGGCCGTAGCTGGTGCGGTACTTCAACGCGCCGACTAGCTTGAGGATTTCCGGGTGGAGCCCACCCACCCCCACCTCGTTGGCGGCCTCTTCCCCCGCAGCCCGAATCACGCGGTGGAACTCCGCCTCGGACTTCTTGACCACGGTCTCGATGCGACTCGGATGGATGCGTCCGTCCTCGAGCAACACCTCCAGCGCGTGCTTGGCAACCTCCCGGCGGATGGGGTTGAACGCTGAAATAACAATGCTGTCCGGAGTGTCGTCGATGATGAAGTCGACGCCAGTCGCCGCTTCCAGGGCCCGAATGTTGCGTCCCTCTCGGCCGATGATCCGACCCTTGATGTCGTCGCTCGGTAGGTTCACGACCGAGATCGTCCGCTCACAGACGTACTCGCCCGCATAGCGCTGGATCGCCATCGAGAGGATGTTCTTGGCCGTCTGCTCGGCTCGCTCTTGGACCTCGGTCTCGACCTCCTGGAGCTTCTTCACAACGTCGGTGCGAGCCTGGTCTTCTACCCGGGCGAGAAGGGCCGAGCGGGCCTCTTCCTGACTCAATTCGGAGATCTGCTCAAGTTCCTTGTCGATGTCGCGTTCGCGGCCCTGCAGTTGTTGCTCCTGCCTCTCCAGAGCTTCGCGCTTCTCGCCGAGGGCAGACTCCCGACGATTCAGTTCCCCGTCGCGCGTGTCGGCTCGCTGGCTCCGCTTGTCGAGGTCGGAACGGCGCTCACGCAGGCGCTCCTCCTCCGCAGTCAGCCGATCCCGCACCCCTTGGTTGCCCCGGTCCACCTCGTCTCGAGCCGTGGCTGCAGCCGCCTTGATGGCCAACTCCGCCTCCCGCCGGGCCTGGTCGACTTGAGTGTCTCGCTCCCCCTTGAATCCCTCGGCCTGATTCTCAGCCACCGCCAGAGAAGCAGTGACCTGCGCCAAGCGGCGAAAGAGGGCGGTACAGCCAATGGCTCCGAGAGCCGCAGCGGCAAGCAAGACTGCAGTGGTGGGGTCCACCCCGACCTCCTTCTTCGTGCCACACCCAGCGCATGCGCGTGGGTGTGCGGCCTCTACATAGAAAGGCCGACAGGACGCACCCTAGGCGCGTCGGAGGTACCGATGTGGAAACGCTTGTATCAGCCGTCGAAATCGTGTGTCGGGGGACCGCCAAGTGCACCTGCCGTCTGGTCGGCGGCCAACTGCACGCGGGCTTCGAGTCCTTGGAGCTTGCCGTCTAATCCCAGCGCGAAACTCCGTCGTTGTTCGTTGGCGATAAACAACTCCGAAGCAATGTTCAGTGCGGCAAGAATTGCGTGGTCCCTCTGAACCGCCACGGTCCGGCCTCCGGTCACCTCACGAAGTCGCTTGTCCACGTGGGCCGCAACGCGTTGGAGGTGTTCGGGGGGACGATCGCTCTGAAGCGAATACCGGCGCCCCAGGATCTCGATGTCCACGACGCCCATGACGTGTTCTCAATTCAATTTTAGGCTGGCCAGCGTCGGCCATATCGGTACATAAACGTACGAGAGGACTCTAGGATCTCGCCCCGTGCCCGTCAATTGCGAGAAGTGCCATGCGTCACTCCGTCCGAAGCAATACCGCTGGCCTCATCGGCCCGGGCGGCGTCGGCCGAGCTGCTTCCGCGCCCGAAGCCGGTGTCCTCGCCGTGGAAGAGGGCGGCGACGAAGCGATCCGGCTCGAAATCGCAGAGATCCTCGACGGCCTCTCCGATGCCAATCAGCTTCACCGGAATGTCCAGTTCCTGGCCGACGCCGAGGATGACCCCGCCCTTGGCGGTGCCGTCGAGTTTTGTCAGGACGATCCCTGTAACGGGGACGGCCTGGGAGAATTCGCGCGCCTGGAAGATGGCGTTTTGACCCGTGGTGGCGTCCAAGACCAGAAGTACCTCATGGGGGGCTCCGTCCAGCACCTTCCCGGCAACCCGGTGGACCTTCTTCAACTCCTCCATCAGCCCACCCTTGGTGTGGAGCCGGCCAGCGGTGTCGCAAAGAACGACGTCGACGGACCGACTCAGACCTGCGGCGATGGCGTCGTGCGAGACCGCCGCCGGATCCGCCCCCTCGGGGTGAGCCACGACCTCAGCGCCGGCTCGTTCGCCCCAGATCTGGACCTGCTCCACCGCAGCTGCACGAAATGTGTCACCCGCTCCGATCAGAACCTTCTTGCCCTGCGCCACGTAGCGGGCGGCCAGCTTCCCGATCGTCGTCGTCTTGCCCGCCCCATTTACGCCCACGACGAGGACGACAAGAGGACCGTCGACTGCATCGGGGTCGAGCAGGCTCCCATCGACTGCGCGAAGAATCCGCTCGACCTCAAGCCGGAGGAGCTCCCGAAGGCGGACCGAATCGGTGAGTTCTTGCCGATCAGCAGCCGCCCGGACGACACCCAGAAGGTGCAGTGCTGTCCGGACACCGACGTCGGAAGTGATGAGCAGTTCTTCAAGCTCGGACCAGAGAGCGGGATCAATAGTCTTCCTTCCGTTGAAGAGCGCATCGAGCCGATCGATCATTCGGCTCCGGGTTTGGGCCAGACCATCACTCCACGACTTCTCGCCCGGCGCAGCGGGTGCCTGGTGCGGAGTCTCTTCAGCCGCGAGCGCTGGTGTAGCCCCGGAAGCCGCTTTTCCCTCAGCTTCAGTAGATTCAGCTCCCCCGCCGGCGCCTGAACGCATCCACAGTACGAGCCAGACTCCGAAAGCCAGCCCGAGAACCACAACAACCACAGCAAGGGGGGTGACAGTCATCATCGACTCCGTAGAGAGTGCTCGCTGAGCAGCGCCGCTGTACAGGCGGTCACGGGCAGGGGGACAACGCCCCAAAGCCAGCGCTGAACGCGGCACGTGGCGGGCATCCTAACCCGATTGGATTTCGGCGCTAGCCTCCCTGGAGGAAAAAGGCTTCCGGCGAGATCCGGCCTGTCCAAAAGCCGGTCAACCGGCGGCCATCGTAGCGTTCGGACCAGGGGGTCGGCTGGCCCACCTCGATCTGGGCCTCTCCGATCGCAACCTTTCCCTGAGTTGCGTACTTGCCCAGCACATGCCAGGAGAGCATCAGCCGATCCTCCAGCCCCCGCAGGGCATCGTCCGGATCGTCCGCTTCGGCACCCCTGAGCCGGACACGAACGTTGGCCAACACCGGCCGCTCGGCATCCTTGTCTTTGGAACCTTGGACCCGAAGCACCTCGACCTCAATGCTCACGGGGTGCGCACCCATGTTCATTAGCTCCTGGAAGAGGCTGTCCTGCAGCATGGAGCGGTTTGCGAAGGGGATGATGTTTGGACCCAGCCTCGCGCGAAGGTCGCGCGAGCGGTGGAGCAGGCGCTGCTGGGGAGAAGCGGTCGGTCCGGGGGCTCTCTCGTCCTCAGTGGGCGTAGGCGCCACGACCTCGGCAACACCGAGGCCGGGGATCCGGCGCTCGAGTTCGGACTCCTTGGGAAAGGCACTCTGCGCACCGGTCCGAATGGTCAGACTGAACATCCCGAGCCCGAGGCCCATCACTACGACCACGACGCCGACACGAAGCCAAGAGATGCGAGACCGAGACTCCGGTGCCATCTTTGGGCTGAGGACAAGACCGTCGTTCTCCTTCCCCAACTGCTGCAGAAGTCGCCCGGACTCACTGAAGCCCTTCTCCTTCACCCACCGGTGAAAGGAAACCGGCGGGGAGGACTCGCTGGCCCCATCCGGCACTGTGGCTCCATCCGGCACTGTGGGGGGACCCCCTCCGCCAACGTCTACCGTGGTGTAGTCCGCGGAGTCCGGCCCCATGCTCTGAGCCGTCGCGCTGGAATTGGAGGAGGGCACTGAGTCCTCATCAAGCCAGGAATCACCGACCAGCTGCGAATCGGTCGATTGGCCTCCCTTGGCATCTCCCGCGACCCGAGAGAGAGCTCCGGGAAACGAGAGCGCCGAGGCAAGACCAGCTGCCTCGGCCGACATGGCCTCCTCGTCCAAGCGCCCATCCGGTTTCCCCCCACCCCGTTCGCCCTCGTCGACGAGGGCCAGAGCGCTTGGAGCGATGGTGGGAAGGGTGGGAAGGGAGACCGAGGGCAAGGGTGCTCCCTCGGTTCGCTTGGCACGCTGCAGGCTGGGGAGGGACGGGGGCGTCAGCGGCGAGCCGACCTGCTCAAGGAAAGAGCTGAGCAGGACGTCGCCATCGCCATCGGCATCCAAGGACTCGACGTCTTCACCGTCCCAATGCCGCCACGGCTCGTCGAGCTCCAACTCCAACGAGGTCTCGGCCGGCTCTGCGGCGAAGACCTCCTCGAGTTCGGGGATCTCCGAAGCGGGGGCAAAGGGTGCCCCATCCCGACTGACCGGATCATCAGCCCGAAGGAGCCCACGACGAACGAGCTTTTCCAGGGTCTCGAGCCGTTTGGCGACGAACTCGCGCTGGCCCTTTTTGATTCGGAACACCGAATGCTCCCGGTCCGGGGTCAAATACGGGGCCGGACACAGCTGCGCCCAATCCCGTTTGGAAAGAGAATACGTCCCCAGCGGAACGGGTCAACGCACCCAGCCGGACTGAGGGCCCCGTGGGGGCCAGGCATCAGGATGGAGTACCGCCTTCGAAGGGACCGTGGTAGAGAACTCGACCTTGGGCACATGTTCGAGGATTTTCCGCCGCCGCGGCTCCTCAGGAGAAGGTCATGAAGGTTGAGAGCAAGGAAATCGTCTTCCTTTCAGGAGCCCGAACACCCTTTGGGGCGTTTGGGGGCAAGCTCAAGAAACACTCTGCTACCGACCTCGGCGTCATCGCGGCCCTGGCTGCAATCGAGCGGGCCGGGGTTGAGGCCGACGACATCGACCAAGTGATGTTCGGGAACGCTCAGCAGACCTCCCCCGATGCAATTTACCTCGCCCGTCATGTAGGCCTGAGGGCTGGCGTACCGAAGGCGGCCCCAGCGCTAACCCTGAATCGACTCTGCGGCTCGGGCTTCCAGAGCATTGTCTCTGGCGCCGAGCAGATCCTCCTGAATCAGGCTGAGACGGTACTTTGCGGCGGGACCGAGTCCATGTCCCAGGCCCCCTTTGTCGCCCGAAATATCCGCTTTGGCGTGCCCTTCGGCAAGAAGGACGACCTGGCCGACTCTCTGTGGGAAGGGCTCTACGACCCAGTTGCCGACCTGATGATGGCCGAGACGGCCGAGAGGGTCGGCGCCAACAACGGGATCACGCGAGAGGACTGCGACGCCTACGCCCTCCGCAGCCAGATGGCCTACAAGGCTGCCTTCGAGGCGGGAAGCTTCGACGAGGAGATCGTCCCGGTTCCCATCAAGAAGCGAGGAGAGACCCTTCCCTTCGCACGGGACGAACACCCGCGAATGGATGCCACCCCGGAGGGCCTGGGCAAGCTGCGGGCAGTCTTCAAGAAGGATGGCCTGGTCACCGCCGGCAACGCTTCGGGCATCTGCGACGGCGGAGCCGCCGTGGTGATCACCACCGGCTCCTCTGCCAGGGACCGCGGCCTCAAGCCGATCGCACGGCTGGTGGGCTGGGGCATCTCCGGCTGCGATCCTACGGAAATGGGCCTGGGCCCCGTTCCGTCCACCCAGAAGGCGCTCGCAGACACCGGCTTGAGCCTGGACGACATGGACGTGGTCGAGGTCAACGAGGCCTTTGCTGCCCAGTACCTCGGTGTAGAGCGTCAACTGGGGCTCGATCGCGAGAAGACCAACGTAAATGGGGGAGCAATCGCCGTCGGCCATCCGCTGGCCTGCTCGGGAACCCGCATCACCTTGCACCTGATTCATGAGCTGCGTCGACGCGGAGCGCGCTACGGTTTGGGTACAGCCTGCATCGGCGGTGGCCAAGGGATCACCGTGATTGTCGAGGCCCTGTAGGGATCTGTCATGCGCGACAACATAATCTACGACTGGAACGACGACAGCCACGCTGAACCGGACTGGCGGGAGGGGATCGTCTTCTACGAGAGCCTCCGCGACGGGATCCAGTCCCCGTCTGCCACCGATCCCTGCATTGAGGACAAGGAGCGGATCCTCGAGTTGCAGGATCAGTGTGGCATTCAATTCACCGACATTGGATTGCCTGGCGCAGGCCCACGAGCCGTTGCTGACGTCACGCACCTGGCGACCTACGCGCGGGACAACCAGCTGAAGATCGGCCTTACCTGCGCCGCCCGGACCCACCCCAACGACATCAAGCCCATCCTTGAGATATCGCAGAAGGTGGGCGTGTCCATCGAGGTCATGGCCTTCCTCGGCTCCTCCCCAATTCGGCAGTACACCGAAGATTGGGACGAAGAGCGGCTCATCACCTTGACCCGAGACGCGGTGCGGCTCGCGGTCCAAGGCGGAAACCCCTGCACCTTCGTCACCGAAGACACGGTGCGGTCGACGCCCGAGACGCTGAGCAAGCTGTTCCAGGTCGCTCTCGACGAGGGCGCCAAGGGGCTGTGCATCTGCGACACCGTGGGGCATGCAACCCCCGCCGGAGCGCAGAACATCATTCGCTGGGTTCGCCACAAGGTCGCTGAGTTGGGCCACCCCGACACCGTCATCGACTGGCACGGCCACAACGACCGTGGACTTGGACTCATCAACGCGATTGCAGCCGCTCAAGCGGGGGCAAAGCGGATCCACGGCACGATTCTCGGGGTGGGTGAACGCGTCGGGAA
>CAZQTQ010000179.1:0-8309 GCA_964596025.1 uncultured Rickettsiales bacterium | reverse complement strand
GTCAGCATCGGGAGCGCCGTCGCAGTCGTTGTCGATGCCATCGCACAGCTCGGGAGCGCTTGGGTACGAGGTCGCATCGGCGTCGTCGCAGTCGGCGCAGGCCGGGGAGTTGTCCCCGTCAGCATCGCCCTCGCCGCCGGCAAACTCGGTCAACGGATCGCAATCGTTGTCGAGCCCGTCGCACACCTCTTCTGCTCCGGGCAGGGTGTTCACAGCGGTATCGTCGCAGTCGCCATCGCAAGGCGAGAGACCGTCCCCATCGCTGTCTTCCTGCTCGTCGTCGATCGTCTCGTCGCAGTCGTTGTCGACCCCATCGCAGAGCTCCGGCGCTCCGGGCCAGGTCGTCGCCACGGCGTCATCGCACTCGCCGCAGGCGGGGAAGCCGTCGCCGTCGCCGTCGCCCTCCCCATCTTCGGCTTCCGTGGTTTCGTCGCAGTCGTCGTCGATGCCGTTGCACAGCTCGGTGGCATTGGGATAGATGTCGGCGTTGGTGTCGTCGCACTCTGAGCACGCCATGAAGTTGTCGCCGTCGCTGTCGGTCTCTGCTCCATCCTCAGGATCGGTCCCGGGATCGCAGTCGTTGTCGACCCCGTCGCACAGTTCGGGGGCACCGGGATAGACGCTGAACGAACCGTCATCGCAGTCGACGCACGAGATCCAACCGTCGACGTCCAAATCAGCCTCGCCGCCATCAGCCGAGGTCTTGGAATCGCAGTCGTTGTCGAGCCCGTCGCACAGCTCGGTACCGCCAGGGAACGCCGCAGCACTCGTATCGTCGCAGTCGCCCGCACAGGAGCTGACCCCGTCGCCGTCGCCGTCCAGGTTGTCCAAGGTCGGGTCCTGGTCGTCGCAGTCGCCGTCGCACGACGTGGCCCCGTCGCCGTCGAGGTCCAGCAGGTTCAGTTGGGCATCGTTGTCGTTGCAGTCCCCATCGCAGCTGGTTGCCGCGTCACCGTCCAGGTCGAGCATGTTGAGTGCCGAGGACGTGTCGTTGCAGTCCCCGTCGCAGGTACTCGCGCCGTCGCCGTCCAGGTCGAGCTCATTCAGAACGGGGTCGTTGGGATCGCAGTCCTGCCCGTTGAGGGTCCCGTCCCCGTCGTCATCGGCGTCGGGGTTTAGCGGCGTCTCGGACGGGATGACTCCGCCTTCATCGGTGCAGGCAGCCAGGACTAGGGCAACCGCCATCAGGAAGGGGATGAGGGTCTGTCGCATGGTGTTTCCTCGCGTCGGCCGACGCCGGGGTCAGTGCCAGTGGACTTCAGCACGGCGTCGTCGTACGAAGCCGAAGCCAAAGCCAAAGAGGGTAAGCAGCAGGAAGGTGCCGGGGGTGCGGCTCTGTCCGCTAGTCGTGCAACCGCAGGCTGGAGTTTCCTCGACGGCGCCGAGATCGCCGGCGTCGTCGTCGTCGCCGGCCGCGTCGTCGTCGCCGGCCGCGTCGTCGTCGCCCGCGTCGTCGTCGTCACCGGCCGAGTCGTCGTCGCCGGTCGCGTCGTCGTCGCCGGTCGCGTCGTCGTCGTCGCCGGTGGCATCGTCGTCGTCGCCGGTGGCATCGTCGTCGCCAGTGGCATCGTCGTCGTCTCCGCCCGCCGAGTCGTCGTCGTCGCCCGCCGAGTCGTCATCGCCCGCCGAATCGTCATCGTCGTCGTCATCGTCGTCGTCCCCGCCCGTGGGGGTGGAGTCAACACAATCCGGAGTGCCGTCGCCATCTGTGTCGTCGAATCCATCGACGAGGGAGCCGTCGCAATCCGAGTCGATGGTGTCACAGGTCTCTGCGGCCCCTGGGTAGATCGAGTCGTCCAGGGGGTCACAGTCGCTGGCGTCGTCCTCACCGTCTCCGTCATCGTCCAAGTCGGTGCAATCCGCCTCACCATCGCTGTCGGTATCGTCAAACCCCTCGAGCAGGTCGCCGTCGCAGTCCTGGTCGATGGCGTCGCAGACTTCCACAGCAATGCTGTAGATGGAGCCATCTTCATCGTCGCAGTCGCCGCCGCAGGGGGTCTCGCCGTCACTGTCGGTGTCCTGAAGATCGGGGTCGGCGGTCGCCAGAGTCAGCGTGAAGTTGGTCGCTCCAGCCACTGTCGCATCGCAGGAGACAAGTCCTTGCAAGACGCCGGTCGACAAATCGACGGTGAACGTGATGTCCGAGGAAAAAGCCGTGGGGTCGTATTGGACCAACAGCCGTGCCTCATCGCTCCCCCAGCCGCTCGCCTCGCTGTGAAAACCAGCCTGCTGGAAGGCCGTCCACGCAAAGTCATAGGTCAGACTCTCGAAGCCGGTTCCGTAGCCATCGATCTCGAGGCTCTCCCCGGTAACCGAGAACTCGTCGTCGAGGCCCCGCACGACGTCACCAGGGCTATCGAAGTCCACAACCCAGCCGAGCAGCGTAACCCCTGCGGGGAAGGTCATCTCGACCCCAGCTTCGATGTCGTCGGCCCCAGTCCCTTGCCAGTTGCGGACGAGGATGGAGTGGACGTTGGTCAGGACCCCTCCCGGAACACCGGCACCGACCTGCGCATCACTCCACAGCGTGAAGCCGCTCAAGTCGACCGAAGGGAGGAACTTCTCCACGTGGATCACGACCTCACCGGTTGCCGACTCATCGACGACCGTCGCAGCCATCAGGGGCGAGGAGTTGCACTGGAGGGGGCTGGCGCCGGCCTCGTCGACAGTCGAGTCGCAGTCGTTGTCGATCCCGCTGCAGATCTCCCCACCCGGGTAGACGGTCGCATCCCCGTCCTCGCAGTCGCCTCCAAGGACGGTGAAGCCATCACTGTCGGCGTCTTGGGCATGGGCTTGGGTGGGAGCAAACAGCACTGCGGCGCAAAGGAACGACGCCGCGGGAAGGAACAGCCGAGCAAGGCGAATCATAAGGGTCCTCTGGGCGGGGGCCACCAACGAAACCGCGAGCCGCAAACGCGGCACCGACTCCGACCAGGAGTAGGAGCCTAGCATGCCCCCCAACCGGGTGATCGGGCGAGCTTGGTACCGTTGGGCTACCAAGGGGGGGGCAACCCCAGGCTAAAGCCGTGTTCTCTGGCGTTGTAGAGCCACTCCCTCAGTTCAGCGAACGCCGCGGGGGCGCCACTTAGGGAACGTCCAGCTGTCCTTTGCTGTTGACTCCCCAGCACAACACTTCGCTTTCAGATGTGATGCCGCAACTGTGTTGCAGCGCGACACTCAGGGACAGGAACTCGGCCTCCGGTGGCTCCAGCGATTTGGGTTCTACCCGTCCGGTGTCTCCCCAGCAGACCATCTCTCCGGTAGGCCTTCGCCCGCAGGTGAAGCTCACCCCAACCCCGACGTCCCCCCAAGGTCCCGCGGGGGTTCCCAGCTCGGTCCCATCGCTCTGTCCACCCCCGATCTCAGCCTCCGGATCAGAGCCCCAGCAGACGAGTTCGTCGTCCAGATCGATGCCGCACGAGTGGGCGTTCCGCCCGGCCACCTGCTTCAGCCGGATCCCATCTGGAGGAGAGGCGCGTCCCATGGTGTCCATCCCCCAGCAGTGCACTGCTGCCTCGGTGTCGATGGCACAGCTGTAGCCTTGGCCGGCACTGACCTGAACGAAGGAGCCCTCCGGTATGCCTTCGAGTGCCCCCCAAATATCGTCACCCCAACAACTCAGGGTTCCACTTTCCGCGGCCAGGGCACAGACGTGGCTGTCACCGACGGCCACCGACTCGTAGCTACCCTCGGGAGGTATGAAAGCATCTACGTCGACGCCGCTGGTATTCTTGAGTCCCCAGCAGACCAATTCCTGGGAGACGGCCACCGCGCAACTCACCCAATCGCCTGCAGACACGGACCTAAAGAGCCCGTCGGGTGGATTGCTCTGACCAACAAAGTTGTCACCCCAACACGCCAGTGTCCCGTCTGCTTTCATTCCGCA
Source organism: uncultured Rickettsiales bacterium (assembly GCA_964596025.1). Classification (GTDB taxonomy): domain Bacteria; phylum Myxococcota_A; class UBA796; order UBA9615; family UBA9615; genus CAZQTQ01. Next base: position 4,423 of record CAZQTQ010000179.1, on the reverse strand, counting down.
GGCATTAGCAGAGCCGGCTGAGATCTGTCCTCCGCACCAGCGGCCGTTGATCCCATCGGATCCGTCGCAGTCCTGGTCGACTCCGTCGCCGCAGGAGTCCGCGGCTCCGGGGTAGATCGTGGCGTCTTGGGGGCCGCAGTCGGTGGCGTCTACGGTGCCGTCCCCGTCGAAGTCGTAGATCTCGGCCGCGGGTTCGCTGCAGGCCACCGGTCCCAGGAGGGCTGCGGTAGCCGCAGTCAGGGGGGAAATGGCGGCGATGCCGCGCCGAATTGGTTGATGCCGCCCCAACATTCGATCCTTCCTTCCTCGGTGATCCCGCAGGTGCAGTTATAGCCTCCAGCGATGTGGAGATAGGTGGCCTCGGGAGGATCCAAGTAGCCTCTGCTGTCGCTCCCCCAGCAGTGGACCTGCCCCTCTACCGTCCTCCCCATCCTCACGGGCTCAACCTAGCCTCTAGGGGACGACCAGCTTTCCGTGACTGCCAACGCCCCAGCACAGCACTGCACTCTCAGAGGTGATGCCGCAGCCGTATTTCAGCCCCACGCTCAGGGACAGGAACTCGGCCTCCGGTGGCTCCAGCGTTTCGGGGTCTACCCGGCCCGTGTCTCCCCAGCAAACTACCTCTCCGGTAGGCCTTCGCCCGCAGGTGAAGCTCACCCCAACCCCGACGTCCCCCCAAGGTCCCGCGGGGGTTCCCAGCTCGGTCCCATCGCTCTGTCCACCCCCGATCTCAGCCTCCGGATCAGAGCCCCAGCAGACGAGTTCGTCGTCCAGATCGATGCCGCACGAGTGGGCGTTCCGCCCGGCCACCTGCTTCAGCCGGATCCCATCTGGAGGAGAGGCGCGTCCCATGGTGTCCATCCCCCAGCAGTGCACTGCTGCCTCGGTGTCGATGGCACAGCTGTAGCCTTGGCCGGCACTGACCTGAGTGAAAGCACCTTCGGGAATTCCCTCGAGGGCACCATGGAAGCCCTCACCCCAGCAATTGAGAGCCCCGGTTTCTGTCTCAATGGCGCAGACATGCGTCATTCCGAGGGATACCTGTTGGTAGGAGCCAGCGGGAGGGATGTACTCCGGACCGAAGCCTCCGACACAGACCACTTCCTGGGCGGTGGTCACTCCACAGGACAGGTTGGTGCCTGCGGCCACGGAGAGGAAGGCCCCCTCGGGCGGCGTGCTCTCGCCGTTGGAGTTCGACCCCCAGCACGCCAGCGTTTCGTCTCCTCGAACTCCGCAGACGTGTTCCATGCCCGCCGAGATCTGTCCTCCACACCAGCGGCCGTTGATCCCATCGGATCCGTCGCAGTCCTGGTCGACTCCGTCGCCGCAGAAGTCCTCGGCTCCGGGGTAGATCGTGGCATCTTCGGGGCCGCAATCGGTGGCGTCTACGGTGCCGTCCCCATCGAAGTCGTAGACCTCAGCCACCGGTTGGCTACAGGCGATCGGTCCCAGGAGGGCTGCGGTGGCCGCAGTCAGGGGGAAAATGGCGGCGATGCCGCGCCTAATTGGTTGCTCCCGCCCCAACATTCGATCCTTCCTTCCTCGGTGATCCCGCAGGTGTAGTTATAGCTTGCAGCGATGTGGAGATAGCTTGCCTCGGGAGGATCCAAGTAGCCTTTGCTGTCGGTCCCCCAGCAGTGGACCTGCCCCTCTTCCGTCCGACCGCAGGTGTGCACATAGCTCGCCGCAATCTCCACCCATCGTTCATCGGGAGCATTGCGGAGATCTGCGTCGTTGCTGCCGAAGACCACCGCCTCTCCCTCGGGCGTGAGGCCGCAGCCATGGATGTCGCCTACGACGAAGGGGCTGAGGTCGTCAGACACCTCCTCGGGGAACCAGCCGTGACCCGACCAGCAGGCCAGGCCGCCTTCGACCCGATGGCCACAGGTGGTCTCGCTTTGGGCGGCCAAGGAGTCAAAGGGTCCGGGTGGCGGCTCGATGCGCTCATCGATGCCTTCTTCGAAGTAGGCCCAACACCGAACCTCCCCGTCCTGGCGGAGCGCGCAGCCGTGGTCTTTGCCGGCAACGACGCGAACAAAGCTCCCGTTGGGCAGCTCCTGGTAGGACTCCCCGCTCCACACGCTGTTCAAAGTCCACCCCCCCCAACAGAGGATCCTGTTGTCGTCGAGGGTGATGCCACAGGCCCAGCCGTATCCGACGGCCAGATGGACGAAGCGATCCTCAGGCGGCGCCACCCCCGAACCCCAACAGACCGCCGTACCATCGGGCTTCAGGGCACAGGCGCTGCCCTCTCCCGGAAACAGCCTCATCCCGCACCAGTCTCCTGCGGTGGAGTCGGCGTCGTCGCAGTCCTGGTCGATTCCGTCGCCGCAGAGGTCCTCGGCTCCGGGGTAGATGCTCGGGTCCCCCGGCGCGCAGTCGTCGCCGTCGAGCGCGCCGTCGCCATCGAAGTCGTACAGTACTTCGCCGGCTCCGCAGCCGGCAAAGAGCCAGGCCACGGCCAGGACTCCGGCTCCCGTCTTCCCCATCCTCATGGGCTCAGCCTAGCAGCGGGGCGGGGTCCAGACGGTTCCATCAGCCGACCCGCGAGACCAACAGGCCAAGCGGCCAGCTCAACCGGCGCAGGGGCTCGCTGCCCCAGGCCGCCTTCAGCCGGTCCTCGACGAGCGCCACCGGGTCCCTCCCCTCGCGAGCCTTCCAGCGGCGCGTCGCCGACCACGTCCGCAGGTAGCCCAGGGTCTGCTCGAGACTCCAGTCGCTCTGCATCACGATCTCGGGGGCCGCGAGCCGTGGCCAGGGCCAGAGGATCTCCCGGTAGTGGGTGGAGACATGGTGGCGCTCTTCGGGCCAGTCGTCTCCGACGATGTCGCGGTAGAGCTCGAGCATCGGGCCGTCAAAGTCCGGAGCGAGGGTGAACAGGTCGTAGCACCAGGCAGCCAGCACCCCACCCGGCACAAGCACCCGCTCGACCTCAGAGAGAAAGGGCGCAAGGTCGAACCAGTGCAGCGCTTGGGCCACGGTCACGAGCCCCACGCTGCAGTCCCCCAACCCACTGTCCGAGGCCGGCCTCACCGCGTAGCTCACGCTGGGATGCGCGCGAGCCGAGGCGATCTGCTCGGCGCTCGCGTCGGTGGCGAACACCTCGGAAAAGTGGGCCGCGAGAGAAGATGCGGCCTGGCCGTTGCCGGTGGCGCAATCCCAGACCCGGGCCTCCGCCGGCACCAGCGTGGCCAGCCACTCGAAGAGGGCCTCGGGGTAGACGGGCCGGTAGCGACTGTAGTCCGAGGCGTGCCCCGAGAAGTGGTCCCGAAAGCCCTCCTTCCGCGGATTCGCTTCCTCAGCCATTGGCCTCCCCCGGGACGCCGGTTCGTGCCCCTGCAGGGCGGGAGTGGCGACCACTCGACGACAACGTAGCCGGAGAAAGAGCCCGGCTACAGGTGACTATTCTGCAATCACCTCCGTGATTTGCCAGCGCGCCATCGGACAACGTCCAAGGCGCGCGGGTTGTCGATGGAAGGGCCCTCGCAGCGCTGCACGGGATCCTGGCTTCGCCGGTACAAGGGATGCGGGCGAGCCCTATAGAATGCTCAGCGCCCGTGACCGAGATCTCCCCCCTGGCCTGGCTGGCCCTGTTTCTGAGCTTCCTGGGTGCAGGGGTGCTGCCCGTCCTCGCCTTTGGGGCGCGTTCTGGCTGGGGCCGGGCCAAGACGACCATCGCGATCTTTGGATTGGGGCCGGTTCTTCTGGCGGCAGTCCACATCGGGACTCTGGGTCGGCCGTGGCTCGGCGCGGCCGTCTTGGCCGCAGCCTCACTGGGTGTACTCCACGCCACCCCCGGCGCCGGAAGCTGGCTGCGGAGCCGGGCTCTGCCCTTGCTCAGCGATGCAGCCGCAGCAGGGGTCATCGGTCTCGCCATCGCCTCCGTCGAATTCAGCGCAGTCTGGGCGAAGCACTGGGTCCACAACGACGTCATGTGGCACATCGGCTTCGTCGCTGAGCTCCGGGAGCACTTCCCACCCGTCGATCCGCACTGGTCCGTAGACAAGGTGCTCGAGTACCACTGGCTGCCCCATGCAGTCCTTGCCGCCATGGCCGCGGCGAGCGGACAGGCTGCGGCTGACACCGTGCTGTACGTCGCGCCCGCCCCCACTTACATCGCCATCTTCGCCTGCGCGGCTCAGCTTGTACCCGCCCGAAGCCGGTTCCTTCGCTACGGGGGTGCGCTCGTCTTTTGTCTCGTCTTTGGGACCACCTTCCTGCCCACCTGGATGGTGCAGCGCTCGCTTGCGTCGCACCTGGGCCCCGGAATGTCCACCTACATGTGGTCCCTTCCCGCGACGCTCGCAGCCGTCTACTGGTGGGTCCAGTGGGACCGCAAGCGGCGGGCACTGCCCTCAGTCCACTGGCGCAGCACTCTCCCCACCCTCGGAGCCACCCTGCTCTTCGTCCTCCTGGCCTGCTG
>CAZQTQ010000178.1:0-8331 GCA_964596025.1 uncultured Rickettsiales bacterium | reverse complement strand
GCTTGCTCGACCGGTCGCACCTCCGGCGAGGAAGACGATGACGATTCGTCCACAGGCGACGATGACGACTCAAGCGCGACCGGTGACGACGACACCACGGGAGGTGGCGACGACGACACCACCGGCGGAGGTGACGACGACGACACCGGCGGAGGTGGCGACGACGACGACTCCGCCGCCGGCGACGACGACGACGGGTGCGACGATCCCATTACAGGTACGGTCGAGTTGGACAGCTCGCTCTCGTCCCCAAGCGGTTCGCCGGACCTCACCATCTTCGTGTTTCCCAGTGGCAGCTACTCCGATGACGGCCTCCCTACGGGGGCACCCAGCAGCAGTACTTCAGGTCCCCATTCGGGAACATTCCCGGCCTCGTTCGACGCATGTGGTGTTCCGGGTGATGTGGCCGTTGTGGCCTTCCTGGATGTCGGCGGGGACGGCAAGCCGTGTACGTCAGACGACTACCACGGCTTTACCGAGCTCGAGATCGCATCCGGCGGCACGAGCGGGGTGACCATTACCCTCGACCGTGTGTTGGTGGACGGCGACTGCGGCCACTAGGGCGAGCTGGTTCTTCCCCATGGGATCGTTGGGGGTAGCGGGGCGCAGTTGGTTGCTCCGGTTGCTCGCAGTGGGCCTTGCCTTCCTTGCGGCCGGGGTCCTGCTCTCGGCCTGCAGCTCTTCCCCCTCCGGCTCTAAGGCCCGCGCTCACTCCGGCTCTCGGGGCGCGCCCAGGGTGGAGCGTCCTTCTCCATGGCCTCCTCCTCCGCCCGTGGCGGACGGGGCCGAGTGGACCGATGAGCGGACACGAATGGTGTGGGTAGCCATCCCCGACACCCCCTACCTCCTGGGCAAGACCGAGGTGACGGTCGGTCAATACCGCGCCTGCGTTGAGGCCGGCGCCTGCACGACCGCCAAGCTCAAGGGAACCGAGTGGAAGGAGAAGCCCTGGGCCGCCGAGGCTGTGTGCGAGTGGGGGCTCAGCGAGCGGGAGGACCATCCCATCAACTGCGTCGACTGGCATCAGGCCAATCAGTTCTGCCGCTGGGCCGGTGGCCGCCTTCCGAGCATGGACGAGTTCTTGGATGAGGCGACCAACGGTGGACTCCGCAGTTATCCCTGGGGAGACGGTCGACCTAGTTGTGACTTGGCGGTGATGGACGATCGCATGCAGCACGTCGGGGAGCGAAAGAAGGGCTGCGGGCGGGGTAGCGCTTGGCCAGTCTGCAGTAAGCCTCAGGGCAATTCGGTCCACGGCCTCTGCGATGTGGGGGGGAATGTCTGGGAGTGGACTGATACCCAGGAACTCAGCGACACTCCGCCTCGCTACAACCTCGGCGGCAGCTGGGGAAACGGTGCCCGAATGCTTGAGAACGGCTTCGAGCTCATCAATCCTACGATGTTCCGCATCCACGTCTTGGGCATGCGCTGTCGACGTGCGAGGGCGGCCAAGGGCTGAGCGGCGAGCCGCGTCCCTAGCCGCCGCGGAAGGGCTTGACCGAGGTTCGGACTCCGACGAGCTCGTAGACGGGAAGAGGGTTGTGGTCTGTGCCCAGCGCCCATTGCGCGAAGTCCGTGTTCGCGCGCCGAAACAGCCAGCGTGCGCGGACCTCCAACGGAAACACCGGGTCATCCGGTAGCGCCAGGGTGCGCACGTCGCTGATGGCGTTCAGCGGCGCTCGACTCTTGAGGGTCCGCTTGTCCTGGATGGAGGCGATGTCACCGGTGCGGTGGTGGATGATCTCCTGGCCTTCGGCGTCGAGTTCGCGGGCTCCGAGGCGGATCAAGGGCGTTCCGATTCGGCCGATCGGGTCCAGACCGCCGCTGTGGTGCAGCACGGTACCGGTGGCGTCGGCGACCCAGATTTCCATCCAGACCTGCTGGAGGTCAAAGGGCCCTGAGGGGAACGAGTGGCCGCCTCCGGGCAGTCCGAGATCGCCCTTGCGGGTGTGCAGCTCCAGGCGAAGACCGTCTTCGCCCAGGCCAGCTGCGATCCGCAGTCGGTCAATGGTGTTGCCCATCCCCACCGCCTTGCGTGTCTCGCCCCACTCCGGAGTACTGATCGCGGCGTAGGACTTGAGTCCGGCAAAGGCACGAGCCCGCTTGGACTGCCGCTCCACCAAGGGCAGATCTTGGGCCGGAATCGCTTCCACGTAGTGCTGGAGGTCGGCGTTTATTCCCGCCATGAAGTGGGTGTAGATGATGGGACCGAGCTCGGTCAGGTGACAGCCGCGGCAGTAGTTGTCGCTGTCCTCGTAGTCCGCTCCAGCCATGTCGGCTTCTTGGATGACCAGATGGTCTTTGGCGAGTTCTAGCCGGTGGCAACTGCGGCACACGGAGTTGGTGTAGATGGCGTCGTTGCCCACGAACACGTCCTGATGTCGTTGGGTGTCTAGGCGGATGTTGGCCGAGCGGTCGGCGCCGCGGCCCGGGTAGGGCTCCTCGACCGCCACCCAGAACAGGCCGTTCTTGGGCGGGCGGTCCTGGGGTTCAGTGATCGAGTGGCAGGCGATGCATGAGACCCCATAGCCCTCTTTGGGCACGCCGTTCTCGTAGTCGCGAGCGATGGTCCCAGCGAGTACTCGTGCCGGATCATGGCAGGCGGCGCAGGCGACAGCGGCCTGCATGCCCTGCCGTTCAATGAGTTCATCGACAGATCGGCGATAGAAGGTGTTGGATGCGGCGAAGCGGTGCGGCGAACCGAGCCACTCCCGGGTGACCTGTGTATGGCAGCCGTCGACTCCGCAGCTGCGGGCGCCGACGAGGTGGTCTTCCGGTACCGTCCTCCAACTCTCGTCTCCCCGCAGCAGAGCCGCGCGCTCTTGGGCGTCCCGCGGCATGCGCACTTCGTCGAAGTCCCGCTGCTGGCGTTCGACCCGGTTCCAGACGAAGAGCCCGAGGCTGAACCCGATCAGGCCGAAGAGGCCCAGCAAGGCCAAGAGGGCCCGCGGAATGCGGGCGTGGGCGGCCTTCCGGGCGGCAAGGTGAATGCCCAGGATGGCGATGACCCAGGCCCCGGCAAAGGAGTGGAACATCTGCGCGGGGCCGCGGGTCTTTACGCCTTCGATGCCGAGCAAGAGGCCGCTGACCAGTGCCCAGGTGGTCAGCAGGGTCAGGGCGATTCCGGTCTGGCGGGAGGCGTCGCGCTCGCGGACGCGGGAGACGAGGCCGATGAGCGTGGTGGCGGTGGCGCCTCCGATCAATGCGAGCAGGCAGAGCCCAGCGATGGCCGGTCGCGCCTGGCTGACGTCGCCGTACAACAGGCCTTGCAGGCTGCTCAATAGGTGACTGAACGGACCCAAGCTGTGTTCTTCTTCGGGCAGCACCATGAGTTCAGGAATTGGGATAGCCATCAGCCCGCCCGCGAGGATGGCCAGAGCGGTTCCAATGGCCTTGGAGCCGGTCTGAACGAGGTGCCATGCCAAGGCCAGCGGGAGGGCCAGGCAGAGGCCGACGCCGAGGATCTGGTGGATGCGAATGAGCGAGAAGTAGCCAGGGACCCGGAGCGACAGGACGAGGATGGTGGCGCCGGTCGCTGCCGTGCCGAGGAGGAGGGCCCACGCGAAGAGGGAGACCCGCTTCATGCTCAGGGACCTTCCTGCGGCTTTGCGCCTGAGCTTGTATGGCGATGGATTCGGATGTCAGCTCGCTGCCACTTCGTGGCCAACTCGGGCTCGTCGCCGGGTAGAACCTGGGTCGTGGGGTAGGCGTCGACCAAGGCCAGCACTTTGCCCAGGGATCTGCGGGTCGCCTCGACGTCGATCCCCTTGGGAGGCTCGGCCGCTGCGATGCGTCTCTTGCTGAGGTTTTCCGTCTTCCGCACGATGGCGCCGCCTAGGAGAACCGGGCCCCGGGGCATCCGCAGGTAGAGGAGCCAATAGCCGTTTGCCGGTCCGGGCGCGTCGAGCAGGAGGATGCTGCCGTCGCCGGTGAGGTCGAAGTAGTGATCAAACGGTCCAAAGGGAGGATTGTCGACGAGGCCGAGAGGCCACCAAGAGCCGGTTCCCTCGGGGGCAGGCAAGGCCGTGAGACCTCCAGGCTTGACCATTTGGGCTTCCGCCGGCCTGGAGTCAATGCCCCGGTCGGCGTTCGGGAAGGCGAGCAGCGCTGAGTTCGTCGATAGAGGCAACTGGGGCAGCAGGATGGCCCTCAGGCCCTTGCTGCCCAGCCCCAGGCTTTCCGCGCGCCCTCGAAGTCCTTCAGCCTCAGCCTCAGCCTCGGGCCCGGAAGCGGTCGTTCCGAGGGCTAGGTCTTGGACAACGATGTGCCCGTAGGTGTTGTGTTGCACCACCGCCGTCCACCGGGAGGGCGCATCGTCCTTGTCTGGCAGGAGGTGCAAGGTGAGGACGGGCTCGGGCCAGCCGTGGGTGCCGGGCGGCGGTGGAATTTCCCTCCTGCTCGCTGTAGAGATGGCGCTGACCGGGGTGTCCGTGGCCCCCTTGGCCTGCTGACCCGCCCGTTCCGAGCCACCCGCCTCCCCACTGCGGCTCGATTCGTTGCATCCGAGGGCCAGAGCCCCGGCGAGCAGAGCCGTTGCGAATGCAGTCTTCCGACGCTGCAGCAGTCCCATCCAGTCATCTCCTCAAGTCTGGTAGGATAAACACCTTCTCATCCTACGGCTGCGGTCCGGCCACTGAGGGAATCCGATGAAAGCTCTGCTGAAGATCCGTTGGTTCATTGTTCTTGCTGCGTCCGGGGCGCTTTTCGCTTGTCGTCCTCCGCCGGAACCTGTCGATGAGCCGATCCCAATGACCCGAAACGTGCGTGGCGACGCCAGTGAGCCTGTCGGTCCCGGCGGTCCGGGTGGAGCCCCCGACCCCGGGTTGAATCCGGCTGGAGACCCCGACCCCGGGACGAACCCGGGCGGGCCCGACGCCCCCGCCGGCGACGCTGGCGCCGGCGATGACGGCACCCGCTTGAGCATGGCCGGATTGGGCAAGGAGGATTTCGCGCTGATAGAGGGCGAACTTCGCTGCGTCGAGGAGGTCTACGCCAACGACCAGGCAATGCTGACGGCCACACTCCAGGCCATCTACGCACGCTACGGTGCCACCACTGAGTGGGTCGGGCGCGTACGGCAGCACGTCAAGCAGGAGGACTCCTTCAAGAAGAAGATCTCTGGTGCGGTCGAAGAACGCATGGACCAGGTTTGCCCCAAGGGCAAGCTGGCAGCGGAGTACCAGGAGGCGCTCAAGGCCTACATGCCGGTTGCGGCAGAGTAGCGAGCCGCTGGGGCTTAGCGCTCCTGCGTCCCTTCAGTTCGTGAGGGCTTTGGCCCGCTTTTCGAAGGCTTTGGCAAGCGTACGCAGCGGTTTGCCGTCGAGCGCAGCGGGGCCCGATAGGCTCAAGACCCAACGGTCACCCTTCATGGCTGCCCATTTGCAGAGCCCCTGATCGTGAGAGCAGCGGGTCTTGGACTTCGATCGGCTTCCTAGGGCCTTGCGAAGCCAGGCAGCGGATCCCTCCCCCTCCCCCTCGGAGCCGACAACAACTCGCTGCTCGGGATCGCCCAAGTCCTGAATGCTGAACTGCACCATGCCGGCGGGTGTAGAGAAGGTGCGGATGGCGGCACTGACGAGATCCTGCTCGGGCTCGCGCTGGTAGCCCCAGCCTTCGGCCCGAAGTGTCCCACCCTCTAGGCTGGGTGGAAGACCGGCGAGCAGGGACTTGGGGGGGGACAGGATCGACAGCTCGTTCTCGCCCGGCAGCAGGGGAGAGCGGGGGTAGGGCCCGCTTTGGTTTGCCGTCGACTCGCTCAAGGCACGCAGTTGCGCCTGGGGAATTGCGGCAGCCAGCTCCTCCAGGATGGCGTCGCTCTGGCCGTTGGTGGCGGCGAGCTGGAGTACCAGTCGAGGCTCGGCAAGCGAGACCGCCGGGACCTGAAGGAAGCGACCACCGCGGTCGGTTGCCTCGATTCGCGCAATAGGCCTCCCATCGGGCAGCTGGCCCTCGGAACCTTCCCGCCATTCCTGGATGAAGGGATTGAGGAGGGTCGGCTCCCACACCGTGTCCTGAATCAAGACCGAGACTCGGCCCGTGGGCCCCTGGTAGACGCCCATTGCACCCATCCATGCCGAGGTCTCAGCCTCCTGGACACCAGCGATAAGTTGCTCGCGCTCGAAGGTGCCCAGGCGCTCGGGCAATGCGCGCCCCAGTTCCTCGGCTGGTGCCCCCCAGGCGACCAGCGTGGGGTACAGCAACGAGGTCTCCTCTCGGCTGAGTACCAGGGCCTGGCCAAAGGGGATGGCCTCGGCGTCGTCCCCCACTCGGTCTAGGTCCCGCCCTTCGCCGTGATCGGCCCGATCAAAGCGTTGTCCTTTCTCTCCGCCCCCTCCGCGGCAGCCCAGTACGAGCAAGGGAAGGCCCAAGCAGAACAGGGCAAGCAAGACAGCTTTCGGTGTCTGTGGGGTGGGGGGCAGTGCTGGGAATCGACTCACGTGGCTTCTCGATCGCAGAAAATCATCTTGGCACAGGTGCGAGGAGCTGCTCTATCATTGGCCGCCCTTCTGCTGACTGGGAATGCCAATGCTGCGTGCACTCGTCCTCCTCTGCCTCTTTGTCCCGGTCCTCGTCGCCGCCTGCTCGGATACTGACCTCCGGGCCGTGTACGAGGAGCCGCCGCGCTATGCCCAGCCCACCGATCTGGGTCCGACCGAGTGGGCGGATGAGTTCACTCAGCGTGCAGTCGAGGCGGCCGACATCCTGTTTGTGGTCGATGATTCCTGCTCCATGGAAGGAGAACAGTTGGAACTCCGATCCAACTTCGACAACTTCATCTCCTCTTTCGTCGAGACTGAAGTCGACTACCACGTTGGGGTTGTGCGAGCTGCCCTCGATGGCGGGGACGATAATTACTACGATTGGGGCATCCTTGAGCCGCTCGATGATGGCACTCGCTGGATCAGCCAAGACACCGGGACGACGCACCAGGACAAGATTGATGCGTTTAACGAGCTTTCCGACGTCGGAACGGGCGGTGGTGGGTGCGAGATGGCCCTCCAAGCGAGCAAGTCGGCGCTCAGCTACCAAGGTGCGCTGGGGCAGGACAACGAGGGCTTCTACCGTGAGGATGCGCTGCTCAGCTTGGTCCTCATCAGCGACGAGCCCGACCGCGGTGAGGACACCTTTCCGCTCGTTTGTGATGGTGTGGGGCCGTCCGAGTACATCGACTGGCTGACCGACCTCAAGTGGCCCTACACAGATCGCCTTATCTTTACGTCCATCGTTGGACCCCGGCCGGATGGCTGTACGGGCAGCGACGACAATTCGGCTGAAGAGGGAGACGGGTATTGGGATGTAATCGATGCGGTTGATGGCAACTTCCTCAGCATCTGCAGTGACGATTGGTCGGAGTTCCTGACCGAGCTCGGCTTGGAATCGGCCGGCCTCAAGCGCTCTTTCCACCTGCGTCGGGTGCCCGACCAAGACACCCTGTCGATCACCATCGACGGCGAGACGCCGGATCCTGCGGTGTGGGAATACAACCGGATCGCGAACGCCATCGACTTTCCCAGCGACTACTTTCCGCCGGAGCTGAGCGTACTGCGGGCGACCTACTACTTGGCCGAGGACGCCGACACCGTACTCGGTGACGCCGGCGATGACGGCGACAGCGGTTCGTAAGGGCGCCTAGCGCGGCTTCTTGCGCCGGTACCCCTCGGCTTTGGCACTCGACCATGCGTCCAGCCGCTCGCTGACCATTCGTTCGTAGCCCTGGTCCGAGGGGGTGTAGAAGACCTCCTGATCGACGGCTTCGGGGAGGTAGTTCTGCGCCACGTACTCTCCCTCGAAGCGGTGCGGATTGTCGTAGTCGTCCCCGTACCCCAGCGTCTTCATCAGGGAGGTCGCCGCGTTTCGTAGGTGCATGGGGACCGGCAGTGAGCCCTCGGTTCGGACCGCCTTTGCGGCCTTGAAGTAGCCCTTGGTCGAGTCTGACTTGGGCGCAGTGCTCAGATAGAGAGTGGCCTGGCTCAGGGGGTACTTCGCCTCCGGCAAGCCCAGAAAGTGAACCGCGTCCTTGCAGGCCACAGCGACCTGCACCGCCCGCGGATCGGCGAGGCCGACATCTTCCGAGGCAAAGATGACCAGACGCCGCGCGACAAAGAGTGGGTCCTCGCCGGCTTCGATCATTCGGGCGAGGTAGTAGAGCGCCGCGTTGGGGTCGCTTCCCCTCATCGACTTGATGAAGGCCGAGACGACGTTGTAGTGCTCGTCGCCGCTCCGGTCGTAGAGAAGCGACGATTCGCCCAGCGCTGCGGCCAAGTCCTCGATCTCAAGGGTCTGGTCCAAGGGGCGGGCCCGGAAGTGGAGTGCGACCCGCTCCAGGGCGCC
>CAZQTQ010000177.1:0-8533 GCA_964596025.1 uncultured Rickettsiales bacterium | reverse complement strand
GCCTCGGGCTTGCCGTTGGGACCTTCGCCTCCCTCCCTGCTGGGCTCGAGTTTCAGCTTGATGGAGGCGCTGATCTCTTAGCCCTCCAGATCCAAGTCCCCCATCCCCCCTCCATTCCTTGACGTAGTCGAGCCCAGCTTTTAGGTTCCGCCAGCAGGAGCGGCTGTCGGTTCCGAGGCTTGCGACACCGGGCGCAGGACCAGGGACCCGAGGCGATTGGCGCGGTGGCCGCAGCGCTGAGGGGGAGGTCCCCCGAGGCCCCACCGACTCGTGCAGCGTCGGCCGGTTTGCGGGTTCCCGGCACCGCAGAGGCTCTTTGTGCCAAACCGGCTGCCCACTGCCGCGGTCCGCGGAGGTCGGAATGACCGACGTCTTCAACTTTGTCCCCTCTCAGCGTTCCTTTGGCGGGGACATTCCCGAGCTGGACCCGGAGCTCTTGGCGCGGGTGGACCGCCCGTCCCGCTACCTGGGGGGCGAGGTAGGCCAGGTCAAGAAGGACCTGAGCCGGGTATCGACTCGGGTCGGGCTCTGCTACCCCGACCTCTACGAGATCGGGATGAGCCACATCGGGCTCAAGATCCTGTACTCGCTGCTCAACGCCCGGGAGGACGTCGCCGCTGAGCGCGTCTATGCCGTGGGCGTCGACATGGAGCAGCAAATGCGGTCGCGGAACCTCCAGCTGAGCACCCTGGAGAACCGCATCCCCCTGGCCGCCCTCGACATCTTGGGCTTCACCCTGCAGTACGAGCTCAGCTACACCAACCTCCTCCAGGTCCTCGACCTCGGTCGCATTCCGCTGCGGGCCGCGGGGCGGACCAAGGACCACCCTCTGGTCATCGCAGGGGGACCCTGTGCCTTCAACCCCGAGCCCTTGGCCGCTGTCCTGGACGCCGTCTGCCTAGGCGACGGCGAGGAGACCATCGTCGCCGTTGTCGAGGCGCACCAGCGCTGGAGGCAGAGCGGACAATCGCGCCGATCGCTGCTGGGGTCCCTGACCGAAATTCCCGGCGTCTACGTGCCTTCTCTCTACACGGTGGAGTACGAGAGCGACGGTCGGGTGGCCGGGATCATTCCTCAGGAGGGCCTGCCCAGCCGCATCCGCAAGGCCATCGTCACCGATATTGACTCGGCACCCTACCCCACGGCTACGCCGGTGCCCTTCACTCGGGTGGTGCACGATCGGGTCGGGGTGGAGATCCAGCGCGGTTGCATGCGCGGTTGCCGATTCTGCCAGGCGGGCTACATCTATCGCCCGGAGCGGCAGCGCAGTCCGCAGACTATCCAGCGCCTCGTCCGCGAGGGCTTGGCCGCTACTGGCCAGGAGGAGTACTCGCTCCTTTCGCTCAGCGCGGGCGACTACAACTGCGTAGAGCCCCTGCTGACTGCCCTCATGGACGAGCACGAAGTAAAGCGCTCGGCCATCAGCTTGCCATCTATGCGCTTGGAGACCCTCTCCCCAGCCATCATCGAGCAGATTGGACGGGTCCGAAAGACCAGCTTCACCGTGGCACCCGAGGCAGCTACTGATCGACTTCGTGCCGTCATCAATAAGGTGATCGATGAAGAGGTACTCATCGACATGGTCGAAGAAGTCTTCCAGCGGGGTTGGCGCAATCTGAAGTTCTACTTCATGCTCGGAATCCCCACCGAGCAGTGGGAGGATCTCGAAGCGATCGTCGACCTCGGGCGCCGCTGTCTGCGGCGGGCTCGGCGCCATCAGCGGGGGGCAAACATCACCGTGTCGGTGTCCAGCTTCGTGCCGAAGTCTCACACCCCCTTTCAGTGGGCTCCCCAGATCTCCCTCGACGAAATTCGCCAAAAGCAGGGTTTCCTGCGGCGGGAACTGGGGCGGGCCAAGCTCGGCTTCCGCTACCACGACAGCCGCTCTTCGGTCATGGAGGGCATCTATTCCCGCGGCGACCGGCGCAGTGGCGAGGCTCTGCTTCGCGCCTACGAGAGGGGCGCGCGGATGGATGGCTGGCAGGAACACTTCAGCGAGGAGGTGTGGCACGGGGCCTTCGAGGAGACCGGCCTGGAGCCCGCCTTCTACAACCAACGAAGGCGGGACAGCACCGAAGTTCTGCCCTGGAGCCACGTCGACATCGGGATGAAGCCGGAGTGGCTCTGGCACGACTGGATGGATGCCCTCGAAGCGGGCTTTGTGCCGGACTGCAGCGATGAACCCTGTTACGACTGTGGGGTTTGCGACCACAAGGTTGTGCACAACGTCGTCTTCGACTCGCCAGGGCCCGAGAGTACGCCCGTTCATCGGGCCCGGAAGAAGTGGAATGGACTGGGCGTACGCAAGCAAAGCGATCCCCAGTTTGTGGCCATGCCCCGGCCGCCCGGCAAGAAGGCGAACAATGTGGTGGACGCCGCGCCTCCCCAGGGCATGGCGCCGGGCTCTTCTGGCGCCCGAGCAGCCCGGTTGGCACAGGCGGAGAAGGAGCGGCTTCGAGGCGAATCGGAGCCAGAAGCCGCTGCTGCCGCCCCTCAGAAAGTACCGCCGGAGGTTCCTGGTAGCCGGGGCCAAGGGACCCCGGGGGCGCGGCCTTGGGACGGGGTCTATGACACCCGCCTGCCCAAGGAATGGCGTCTTCGCCTGGAGATCCGCTACGGGAAGGTGGGCTCATTGGTCCACCTTGGTCACCTGGAGGTCGCGTCGGCCTTTCGGCGAGCCCTGAAGCGCGTCGACGCCCCCGTCTTGTGGAGCCAGGGCTTCCACCCCGCCATGCGCCTGGCCTTCGGCCCGCCCCTCCCTTCCGGCATGGCCTCGGTGGCCGAATACGCCGAACTCGAGCTCAAGCGTCCGATCGAACTCGGCCGGCTTGCCGAGGGTCTGAAGGCCGCGATGCCCGATGGCCTGCCCATCGTCACCGTCAAGGAGGTCCCGATCGCCCGGCCCGCCCTCGCACCCCGGATGGAGAAGTTTGTCTACCGAGTCGACTGCTTTGATGAGGCGGCACGTGCCGCTTGCCGGGCCGAGGCCCTCTACTCGGCAGGACAACCCCTCGAGGTCGAGGTCGTCAAGAAGAAGAAGACTCGGATTGTCGACGTCCGTCCCGCCATCCTCGCCCTGGATGTCCTCGACGACGGGGGCTTCGCCCTGCAGGTCAAGGCTTCTGGCGCGGGGGCGCGCATCCGGGACGTCCTCCGGGCCCTCTTTGGTGACGAAGCCGCGGCCTGCCGCTCGGGCTGGGGGACGACCCGCATGGAGGTGCATTTTTCCGACGATGCGGCACCATCGGGCCCCCTCGTCGTGCCCCGGGAGCTTCGCATTTAGGTCATGGCTTCCGACGCCACCAACCATCTGCTTGTAAGCCGAACTGCCAGTGAGGTGCGGGTGGTGCTCTGCGAGCAGGGCAAGGCCACGATCTGTTCGATTGAGCGGAGCCGGCAGCGGGGCATCGTGGGCAACATCTACCAGGGCCGTGTGGTTCGGGTGGTTCCGGGCATGCAGAGCGCCTTTGTCGACATCGGAGTCGATCGGGCCGCATTTCTTTATGTCGGCGACCTCGCCTTGCCGGGGACCGTAGGACAGCGAAGGCCGCTCAGCCCGGATACCGACGCCGACGCCGAAGCTCCCGTGTCCAAGGACGACAAGACACCTGGCGGAGTCTCTGCCGACGTCCTCGCAGACCTGGCCTTGGTCGACGAAGCCAGCGCCCAGTTGGCCGGTGAACCCACTCCTCCTCCGGGTCCCTTGCCGCCCAGCCCCAATGAGGCGGGACCCTGGGAAGGCACCATCCCGATGGAGGACACAGTCGGGCTGCTCGACCGCAAGGACGAGCCGACGTGGGCCGATGGGTCCCGGGTGGACTGGCGCGTGGGTCGAGGCCGCGGCTCGCCCGAGGCCCTGGTGCGCGACAACGCGCCGACTCCCCGTGCCCAAGCCCCGGTGCCGTCGGAAGGCGGTGAGGACCGGGACGAGGACGCTGAGATTACCCAGATCCCCCTCGGAGATCCGTCAACTGAACCCGATCCGGAGGACGGGCCGGCCTCGACCAGTCGGCGTCCGGCGATCCAGCAACTGCTCAGTTCCGGCCAGGCGATTGTCGTCCAGGTCAGCAAGGAAGCTCTGGGAACCAAAGGGCCGCGGCTGACCACCAACCTCGCCATCCCCGGGCGCTTCCTCGTCTACGTCCCCGGTGGGGAGCAGGTGGGGGTGTCGCGCCGCATCCGGGACGGCCTAGAGCGGGACCGCCTGCGAGGCATCCTCGAGGGCGTCCGAAGGCCCGGTGAGGGCTTCATCGTGCGGACTGCCTGCGAGGGCCGCAGCGAGGACGTCCTGTTGGCCGACACCGAGTACCTCCGTGAGCTGTGGTCCGAACTCCGGTCCGAACTGCAGACGGCGTCGACACCCTCGCTCGTCCATCAGGAGCTCGATCTCGTCCTGCGGGTCACCCGTGATCTGCTCTCGGCGGATGTGGACGCCATGATCCTCGACGATCCCGGCGATTACCGTCGCGTCGTCGACTTCGCGCAGCGCTTCATGTCCTCCTCGGTGGAGAAAATCAAGCTGCACCAAGACGAGCGACCGCTCTTGGAGGCGACCGGGGTCGCGGCACAGCTTTCGCTGGCCCTGGAGCGACGGGTTCCTCTCCCTTCGGGGGGGCACATCGTCATCGATCCGACCGAAGCGCTTACTGCCGTCGACGTCAACTCTGGGCGCTACGTTGGCGGTCGCAACCTCGAGGAGACCACGACGCGGGTCAATCTCGAGGCGGTCGATGTGATTGCCCACCAGCTCCGGCTTCGCGACATCGGCGGGATCATCGTCATCGACTTCATCGACATGGAGGATGCGGCGAACCGAGCTCGGGTCAATGAGGCCCTCTCTCAAGCCCTGGAGTTGGACCAAGCCCGCTGCATGGTCCTGCCCCTCTCGGAGTTTGGGCTGGCCCAGATCACCCGGCGTCGGGTCCGCGAAAACCTTGCCCGCAACCTGCTGTCTACCTGCCGCTCCTGCACGGGCACCGGACAAGTGAAGTCCTCAGAAACGGTGGCCTACGAGGTCCTACGGGAAATCGCGCGAAACGCTCGGAAGAGCGCGGGCGGAATCCGGGAGCTGGTGGTACGGTGCGAGCCGTCGGTAGGCGACCAACTAGAGCGCAAGGAGCGGTCGGCGCTCTCCGAGCTGGAGCGGGCTCTGCGGGCTCCCATCCGCATCCAACGAGAGAAACAGTTTCACCGGGAACGCTTCGCCGTGTCCTTCATGGACCGGAACGGGAAGACGCGATGAGCCCCTCCTCGACTTCGACTGCGATCACGGGCACCGAACGCCTCCGCGCGTGGCTTTGGGACTCGCTGGTTGCCGGCGTCGTGGCTGGGGTGCCGGTGCTGGTTGCGCTGTGGATCTTCAACAAGCTCGTTCTCAGCATGGACGGGGTGCTTGCGCTCCTTCCGGAAGAGACGCGGAGCATCACGTGGACGCCCCCCTGGCTCGATGCGCCCATTCCCTTCTTGAAGACGCCGGGCCTTGGCTTCCTCCTTTCGCTCGTCGTCCTCATCCTGATCGGTGGCCTGGCTCGCGGCATCTTGGGACGACGGGTGGTGCAATGGTTGACCTCAGTCTTTGCCGGCGTCCCGGTCCTCGGCACCATCTACACCGCGACCCGGCAGCTAGTCGAAGCGGTCTTCTCGTCGCGCGCCCAGCAATTCCAGCGGGTGGTCCTCGTTCCCTTCCCCCACAGCGGCTCCTACTGCCTGGGCTTCCTGACGGCCGAGGCCTGGACCGGCGTGCAGGAGGCGGTGGATCAGCGGCTCGTCTCGGTCTTTGTCCCCACCACCCCGAACCCGACCTCCGGCTTCTTTGTCATGTTTCCGGAGAGTCGGATCCAGGTCTTGGACATGACGGTGGAGGAGGCCTTCAAGGCCATCATGAGTTCGGGCATCGTCACCCCGAGTGCTGGCGGTGTACTCAAGGGTGTCGAGGTGGCCGACTTGACCCGCGACACCCCAACGCTCGACGAAGAGGTCAACGAATGAGCGATCTCGTGACCCTCGGCGGGGCCTTGGACGGTGGTCCAGCGCCGGACCGGAGTACGGAGCTCCTGGGAATGAACCGGAGCGAGCTGGAGCAGTTCGCGGTCGAAGAACTCGACGCCAAGCCCTTCCGGGGCCGTCAGCTCTTCAAGTGGATCTACAAGAAGCGTGTCACCGACTTCTCGGTGATGACGGACATGAGCAAGGACCTGCGGAAGCGGCTCGGCGCGATCGCACGAATTGGCCGCATGGAGGAGCGCGTGGT
This sequence comes from uncultured Rickettsiales bacterium, assembly GCA_964596025.1. GTDB lineage: Bacteria > Myxococcota_A > UBA796 > UBA9615 > UBA9615 > CAZQTQ01. The sequence goes on along the minus strand of CAZQTQ010000177.1, from coordinate 2,283 downwards.
CCAGAAGTCTGCGGACGGGACGATGAAGTTCCTGTGGGGTTTAGACGACGGTTTGCAGGTCGAGTCGGTCCTTATTCCCGAAGAGACGCGCCTCACCCTATGCATTTCCTCGCAGGTGGGCTGTCCCCTTGATTGCGACTTCTGCGTTACTGGAAAGGGCGGCTACACCCGCAACCTGACGAAGGCCGAGATCCTCGGGCAGGTCGTTCAAGCCCAAGAGCATGTGCCAGACCGCCCGATCTCCAACATCGTCTTGATGGGTATGGGCGAGCCGCTGCTCAACTTGGACAACGTCGTCGACGCCATGGAGACGGCCCAACACGAAGACGGTCTGGGCCTCAGCCACCGACGGATCACCCTGTCGACGGTGGGCCTCATCCCCCAGATGGAAGAACTGGGCAAGCGCTCGCGAATCAACCTCGCGATCTCGCTGCATGGGACCACCGAAGAACAGCGTACCCAGCTCATGCCGATCAACCGGAAGTACACCCTGGACCAGCTGATCCAGGCGCTCAAGGATTACCCCTTGCCCTTCCGCAAGATGATCACGATTGAGTTCATCCTGCTGCGGGGGATCAACGACAGTGGAGAGGATGCCAAGCGCCTCGCTAAGCTCCTGCGCGGAGTCCGAGCCAAGGTCAACCTCATCCCCTACAACAAGAACCCATTTACCGACTACGAGCGCCCCAGTAACCGGGCCATCCTGGCCTTCCAAGAGGTGCTGATGGGCTGCGGTATCCACACCGTCACCCGCTTGAACCGAGGCAACGACATCGACGCGGCCTGTGGACAGTTGGGTGGATACAAACAGCAGAGGCCCAAGAAGAGGGTCGCCGCGGAGGCAAGGCAATGAAGACCATTGGTGTGATTGGAGGCAGTGGCCTCTACGAGATGGAAGGGCTGGAAGGCGTCGAAGAGATCGCCGTGGAGACGCCCTTTGGAGACCCGAGCGACCGGCTCATTTCCGGTCGACTCGGCGACTGCCGCTTGCTCTTTGTGCCCCGGCACGGCCGTGGCCATCGCTACCTGCCGCACGAGGTCCCATATCGGGCGAACATCTGGGCTCTGAAGAGCCTGGGCGCCGAGTGGTGCATCTCGCTCTCAGCGGTGGGCTCGCTGCGCGAAGAGATTGTGCCGGGGCACGTCGTCATCGTCGACCAATTCATTGATCGCACCAAGGGGCGGCCCTCGTCGTTTTTCGGTGATGGGATCGCCGGTCATGTGGCCTTTGGGGACCCGGTGTCCCCAGTCCTGGCCGGGGTGTTGGAGAAAGCAGCCCGCGCGGCCGGGGCTACCGTGCACGTGGGCGGGACCTACGTCTGCATGGAGGGTCCGGCCTTCTCCACCCGAGCTGAGTCGGAGCTGTACCGGTCCTGGGGCGCATCGGTCATTGGCATGACCAACTTGCCCGAAGCCAAGCTGGCGCGCGAAGCGGAGATCGCCTACGCGACCGTGGCCCTTGCCACCGACTACGACTGCTGGCATTCCGGCCACGACAACGTCAGCGTCGACCAGGTGATTTCGACCCTGCGTCGGAACGTCGAGATGGCCCGTCTCGTCGTGCGTGAGGCGGCTGCCAACATCCCCGAGGTCCCCGACCCGTTGGTCGAGGGGGCCTGCCGCCACGCGGTGATGACGGCACGAGATCGTATACCCGCTGAGCGTTTGCGGGCGCTTCGTCCTATCATCGGAAAGTACATGGAACTCTGAGGGTCCTGGGGACCGCTGTGGAACTGCTGATGCGCTGTCGTGCCGTACCGATCTTGCTTCTCCCGCTGCTTCTGGCAGCGTGCCTGACCCCTCGCGCCATCAAGGAGAGCGAAGGACATCGGACCTTGGCCCTGACCTACATCCAAGAGGGCAACACGCCGGCAGCGATTTCCAGCGCCAAGTTGGCGACCGAGAACAACCCCTGGGACCGAGAAGCATGGCAGACCCTTGGTTTGGCCTACTTTGCCGCAGAGATCCACGACGCCGCGGAGAAGGCCTTCCTCAAGTCGGTCAAGCTCGACCCGGAGTTCAGCCAGGTTCGCGTGAATCTGGGCAGCCTCTACCTCTCGACGGAGCGCTGGGAAGAGGCCATTGAACACTTGGAGGTTGCGGCTGGGGACCCGGAGTACCGTCAACCGGTCCGAGCTCTGCACAACCTCGGATGGGCCTGGTTCAATCGCGGCGACAATGCCAAGGCCCGGGAGTACTACGTGAGGGTGCTCAAGCGTTTTCCGCTCTTCTGCCCCGCCCAACGATGCAGATTCCCAAGGATCTGCTCATCCTCGCCTGGCC
>CAZQTQ010000176.1:0-8554 GCA_964596025.1 uncultured Rickettsiales bacterium | reverse complement strand
CGTGGAAGCCGTCCTCACCCTTGACCTTCAGGGTCTTACTCGCCTTGCCTCCCGGCTCGATGACTACAGGCTTCTTTGCCTTTCCTCCCTGGGGCTGGAAGTCCCCGTGTTCGAGGTGGAAGACCACCTCGTGGCGGTGGAAGAAGATGTAGTCGTTGCCGGGGTTCTGCAGCTTGACCTTCATCGTCACGAACTCGCGCTGGGCATGGGCGCCGCTGATCTCGACCTTGACCTCTTCGATCTCGAAGGAGGCCTCGTCGGTCTTGAAGTGATTCTCGTGCTTGGGGTCCACCCCGACCTGGGCTTGGGCGGGGCAAGCCAAACCGACCACTGCGACCACAAGAGCCAGCTTGGAGGGGGAGGTGGGACAGGACATGAGTTCTCCTTGGGTGAGGCGGGGCCCCGGTGTCTAGGATCCGGCTGCCGGTCGAGCGGGTTCCAATCTAAGCACAGGCCGCCGCTCTGGGGGGAGTCCGACCGGCAGAGGACGAAGCTCCTCAACGGGGAGCCGGCTCTGACTTCGGTTGTGGATCGTCGCGATTGCGGCCCAAGGGGCGTAGTTCGGTAACGTGAGTGCAATGCCGCCCACAACGCCAAGCCCGAGCCGTCTGGCCCTACTGCTTGCCGTAGGCGCGTTCGGGGCCTTAGTGGCCTCTTCGTGCACTCATTTGGGCATCGTGGACAACCCCGGTCCAGGCGACGACGACACCGCCGGCGACGACGACACCGCCGGCGACGACGACACCGCGGGCGACGACGACACCGCGGGCGACGACGACACGGCGGGCGACGACGATTCGGTCGGAGACGACGACTCGGCCGGTGATGACGACACCGGAGACGACGACGATTCGGCCGGCGACGACGATTCGGGTGATGACGACGACACCCCACCTCCCACCCTCGGTGACTTCTGGAATGGCGATGCCTCTTTCGTCGTCGATTCCTCTGGCCCTCTGGCCTTTTCGGGCTTCCACTTTCCCTCCACCTGGTGGGACGGGGCCGAGCTGAAAGCCTGGTACATCCTGAACACCACGGTCTCGAGTGTTCCCCGCTCCGTCACCGGCCTTGCGACCTCGACCGACGGCGTGACCTTTACCGATCAGGGAACGGTGATGGACATCGGTGGTGCCTGGCAATGGACCTGGGATACCGCAACGGAGTTGCAGCATCAGGTTGGTCGGGCCGAGGCCGGCGGCTGGTCGGCGTCGACCAGCCTCGACACGGACGGCTACCTCGCCTACGGCCCCTACGTGACGACGCTGCCCGAGGGTCCCATGACGGTGAGCTTCGAGCTGATGATCGACAACAACACAGCCGACGACATCGCCGTGGTCAGCCTGGACGTGTACGACGTCACGGCAGGGACGCTTCTCGACCAGAGAAACGTCACCCGGACCGAGTTCGACGCCCCCTGGGTCCTCCAGACCTTCGACCTGGCCTACACCCAGGTCGCTGGTCACGAGATGGAGTTTCGAACCTGGTACTTCCACAACAGCTACATCCGCCAGATGGACATCGGAGTGAGCCAGGGACAGGCCCCCTTCTCGGACGATCGCATCGCCAGTTTCCCGGGGGTGTGGAAGGAGGGAGCGACTTGGTACCTGGTCTACGAGGCAGCGGGAGTGGACTCCGCCTGGCCGGGAGATGTCTCGCTCGCGACGTCATCCGACGGGATCGAGTGGGTCAAGGACGGTGGGAACCCAGTCCTCGTACATCAGCCGACGGGGTGGGAATCGAACAACATCGGCACGCCGTCTCTGTGGAAGATCGCTGGCCTCTGGTACCTCTTCTATCACGGCTGGGACGGCACAGATGTCCAGATCGGCCTGGCCACCGGGGCCAGCCTCAGTGCGATGGTTCGCAGCTCGTCCAACCCCGTTCTCAGCACCAGCAGCAGCGGCTGGGACTCGGGCACCGTCGGAGCCCGGTCCATCCGGAAGGAGGGCAGTTGGTACTACATGGCCTACGAGGGGTCGACGGACCCGCCCTTTGACTCGGCCAACTGGTCTACTGGCCTTGCTCGGTCTTCCGATCTAACCACCTGGGAGAAGTACGCCGCCAACCCCATTCTGCCGGTGACCAGCGCGAGCTTTGGCTACGACGGTCCGGAGTTCGTAGAGACCCCCGACGGGGTCCTGCACTTGACCTTCCGCCACCCCGATGCCGGGAACTACACGTGGCGCGCGACGCTGGAGTGGAATCCCTGAGCTTTGGGCTGGGGTGTCTCGTCCCGTGCTTGGCTCGGGATACCCATCGAATGGGGGGCCCTCGCTATTCCTCGGGCGGGGGGTCGACGATGTCGGGGAACAAATAGGTCCCCCAGGTAGAATGGGGTAGGACGGCCCGCTCTGTGCCTTCGCAGTGGTTGTGTTCCGCCGGTGTGTCGACAAAGACCACGCTCATGTTTTCTTCCTCGGAACACGCCTGAGAGAAGAGATCGTAGCCACTGACCTCCGAGAAAGAGTTGCCGTCCAGGGTGGCTCCCGCCTCGTGCAGGAGGAGAGCGTCTCCTTCGATTCTCGAGAAGGAATTACCTTGAAGCAAGAGGCCGGTCTGCTCGGCTTCCACCCAAGCGGTCGTTCCCTGGGCGAAGACGGCTGAGAGTCCGCCACCAGCCCCATTGTCCTCGATGGCGGTGTCTTGGATGACGTAGCGCCCGGGACCCAGGAAGTAGAGGGCGGGTGCCAGGTGGTCCGTGATTACTGAGTCCTTGAGCGTCAGCGACGGGTACAGATCCAAGGAACCTCTCGTGTAGATCGCGTGCCCTCCACCGTGGATCGGGCTGACGCTGGTGCCACTGATCTCGGTTCTCTCCAGTGTGATCTCAGCGGAGTCCAAAAGAACCACGCCGGCAAAACTCGAGCCGGCAAATGAGCAGTCCTCGCAGGTGGTCGTTGAGTTGAAGCCAGCCTCGAGGGCCGGTCCTTGGTCCTCGGTGATGCGGAGATTGGAGAAGACTCCCCGCCCAATGCCGTCACCGAGAGGCTCCCCTTCGATGCCGACAGGGTTCAGTTCGGTTCCAACGACGATTACGCCGGAGGAGTGCCCCACCTGGGGATCGGAGACCAGATTGTCAATCTCGACATCGACCAACTCCAGTGTCGCTGCGGTGGTTTGGGCAGCCACGGCAGCCCAGGAGATGTGCCCACCTTCGAGCCCCACCGTCGCTCCAAATTGGGCGGCCAACCCTATCCCGGGCTTCATGAGCTCGGACTTGATGTTCCGGATCTCCGAATCGACCAGAGAAATCGTGCTTTCTGGGCGAGAGGCGAAAGCACCGATCCCATAGGCACCATCAACCAAGACCTGCGAACCAGTGATTGTGGCGCCGCTGTACGCTGAGATACCCCGACCCAGACAAGCATGACCAATACACTGATCGTCCCCCACCGGGAGGGAGTTGAGGATTTCGACCTCCTCGAGAACGACCGAGGTGTTGGCTCCGTAGGCCCTGATCCCCGCCCGCATGTTGTCCTCGAAGCGAGTCCGTCGGAGCACTAGACTGCCGCCCTCGGCCATGACTCCACCCGTCTGAAATCCGTAGCCGAAGTCTTCGAAGGTGATGTTGTTTACGACCCGGCTAGCCAGAATCTCGCTGTCCTCGAGGAGGACTGAGGTCTCGTCGTGAGTCTGGTAGAGGTTTCCGCCGCGGTTGCCGTCGAGAACTACCCCGGTGCCGGTCAGTTGGCATCCCAATCGGGCGGTTATTCCTCGACCCCCCGAACTCTGCGGGTCCTCGCCGTTGTTGCGGATGATGGAATCCCGGAGCAGCACCTCGCCCCCACCGCAGTACAGGCCGAGCCGGTAGGTCTCCTCAATCAACAGGTTCTCGCCTTCAAAATAGGCGCCGTTTTGCACGGTTACCGCACGACCAAAGTTTGCATCCGGAAAGGGGCGGGACCAGCGAACAGTCGAGTTCCGCAGCGTGACCGTCGCTGACGGACTGTTCACAAAGATCGCATGTCGGTAATTCTCCTCGAACACCATGTCCTCGAGGGAAAGGGTGGCCGGGGTAAAGCCGCCTAAATTGACAACACCGAAGTGGCCCCCGCGCACGGTAAGCCCCGATATCTGGGTGTCTGTGCCCCCATAGATGTCGATGGCTGGCGGGTCTGCGTCCTCTGTGACCTCTCCAGCATCCAGGACGACCAGGGCTGGGCAGCGTCCCTTGAGCGAGACTCCGGCGTGGACGTCGGAGAGCCAGAGATTCTCTTCGTAGGTGCCGGCTGCGACCCAGACCTCGGTGGCCTCGCTATCTCCGGCACGGTCTAGGCCTTCTTGGATGCTCTCCACTGGGTCTGAAGCGGTTCCTTCGCCATCGTCATTTCCGGAGGGAACGACGTAGATCGGGTCCGCGTCTCCGTCTGGCGAGAGATCTCCCCAGGTGCCCAGGCCGCATGCTTCGGGGACACAGGAGCCGTCTTCCTCTTGCAGGTGATCTGCAGCGCAGGTAGGCGCCGCTGGCTCACCTTCCTCAGAACACCCGCATGCGGTTGAGGCCAGGAAGAGAATCGCCAGCCCGAGAGACTCGTTGCGTCCCCATTTCATTGCGCCAGGTCTTCCAGGAGTCCCAAGACGTCTGTGGCGCCCGACAGAGAAAAATCGTGGAAGCTCAAGGCTGGGAAGTCCTCATCGGGGCCTAGGGGTACACCCTCCAGGCCCGGCGGCGAGCCATCGACGCCCTCGAGCAGGGCGTCCCCCTGGAAGAAGACCGTGTCGTCGTCGGGGAGGAGCGGAAAGCTGTCGTCCTTGGGCAGGAGGTTGTTCTCGAACACATTGCCACCACCGACCTGCAGCGTGACACCATCCGCCAAAACGCCCACCCGGCTGTTGCTCTCGAATCGGGTGTTTGTGAGCGAGATGTGGGAGGCCTCGGGGCCGAACTCGGGGTTTCCATAGATCACGAGCCCATCGGCCGTTGGCTGCTCCGGGGCATCGGGATTGGTGGACCAAGACGTGGCCGCAATGGTCGAGTTCGTGATGGAAACCTCGGAGGTGTCGTGTAGGAAAATGCCAGCGTCGTGGCTTCCACGGATCTCCACTCCGTCCAGTACGGCACTGGTTTCAGCGAGGTGGATGCCTCGGCCCAGGACACCGTTGGTAGTCTGTGTGTCTAGGACCTGTAGGTTTACCAACTCCACGGTTGCAGCGACGACGCCCATCCCCAGCCCCAGTGCCCCTTGGATGCGACCACCATCCATGCGGATTGTCATCTCCGTCTGCGTCCAGGGCTGCTGCACCGAATAGGCTGCGAGTCCCATTCCGAGGGTATGGCCCAAGCCATCGCCGAAGGTCGGCGCGTCTCCAATAAACTCCTCCATCACCACATCTCGCAAGAGAACGGAGCCTTGGGTCGAGTTGACGTGGATGGCGGTGTAGATGGCTTCCGTAATACGGACGTTGGAGAGGACGACCTCACCCTCGGTCCCGACACCACCACGAATACTGAGGCCAATCCAGCCTCCTTGGAGGCCAAGACTCCGAATGGAAACCGAGTGCAGGTCGTTGGTCAGTACCAAAGCCGAAGGGTTGGTGGCGGTCATCGGCGGCTCTGCCTCGACGACATGTATCAAATCACCTGCGTTGTAGAGCCGGCCAATGATCTGGGTTTCCTCCGGACCGCAGCCGGCCAAGATCAGGCCGGAATCGGTTCCCAACCCCTCTGCCATTGGCAGTCCTGACAGGGACAACGTGGGTTCCAAGACCGACGGGGCGTATTGCCCGGGGAGCAGAGCTATGGCCTCTGCCGCACCGGTGCGGGTAAGAGCAAGCGCTTGGTCGAGTCCGGGGAGGGGGTCGTCGAGACTTCCGGAGGCACCGTCTTGTCCGATTGGGGACACAAAGACCGTGGCCTCGGGAAGCTCTCCCCAGGCCGCAGAGCAGGCGTGTGCCTCGGTCTCGGCGACGGAGTCGTCCGGATTGCAGCCCGTGACCAACAGGGCCCCCCCCAGGACCAACAGCAGCAATCCACAGCTGTCACTCGTCTTACGAGGGTTTTCCGAGGCGGCCATACGTTCTGCAGTCTAGTAGACCTGTGCCCGGAGGGAAGAACAACTGGTCGGTGGACTGGGTGTGGGTGGCTAACTGGAGCCGGAAAGACTCTTTCGGAGCGTCTTTATGCGGGGGGTGTCCTCCGCCTCGATCGCAAGTTCTAGGGCCAGGGCCCAGCAGTCGGTCGCGAGGGAGAGCTCATCGCCGCGTTGTGCGGCTCTTGCGGCTTCGTCCAAGAGGTCCAGGAAGTCCCCGTCGCCGGTAAGCGATGCCTTGTCTTGCTGGAGGAGCTCGAGGCACTCTTCCCCGCGCTCCCAACTTTGGTCGCTTGCGGCGAGGATCAGCCGGAATGCGGTGAAGTAGGGTTGGTAGCGGGCAGGTGCCTTCTCGGCTCCGAGGGACTCAATCTCGGCGATGCGGCGCCGGAAGCGGCTTAGGCGCCCCAGGCCCAGTTCCGCCAGGGCCAGGTTGGTGTGTGCAAGCCACACCATTCGGCTCAATCCGTAGGCGCGGGCCACTCCAAGCGCGACCGAGTACTCGCGGCGGGCTGTGGACAGCTCTCCACGAGCTCGGGCCAACTCGCCCAGCGTGATTCGGGTGTTGGCGGTCTCTCCGCGCAGTCCCGCTGTGTCCAGGCAGGAGACGGCCTCTCGGAGGCGCTGTTCGGCCTCATCGGTTCGTCCCGCCATCAAGTCTAGGGATGCAGTCTCTCGGAGGGCGACCCCTTTGACAGACGGATCTCCGACCTGGTTGGCGAGGTCGAGGGCCTCGGCAAAGCACAGAGCGGCTTGCTCTGGCTCCCGCCGGAGGCGCAGGTTGCGTCCGCAACTGAGCAGGCAGCGTCCGAGGAGGGTCGGAGCGGGTTCGGGAAGGGAGCGCGTGGCCTCGAGAGCCCGGGAGAACGCTTCCCCTGCGGCCTCCAGTTCCCGGTGCTGCTGGCGGGCCCTGCCCTCGAGCAAGAAACTCCGAATCTCGCCTCGATGGTCCTCGAGGGTCTGGTAGTGGGTGCGTGCAGCGGCCGCAGCGTCCAGGGCTTCGGGGGTCTCTCCCCGCATGAGATGAAGCGACGCCCTGAGGCTGGCCAATTCGGCCTCGAAGTGGGTCTCCAGAGTGGTACCAGCGAGGCGGTCCAGGTGCGTCTTGGCTCCTGCGGCGTCTCCGGAGTTCCTGGCCGCCAGAGCGGAGCCGAGAACCGCGCGTACCTGCCAGGGTTCCTCCAGGCTCTGCCCGAGGGTCTCACCCACCGCAAAGGCGTCTTCGAAGGCGGCGGAAGCCTGGGACAGGTCGAAGTGCAGCAAGTTCTCTGCTGCTTCCACCAGGGCGTGCCGACTTTCGTCCTGGCACCCCGCTGCGAGCAAGAGACGTCCCGCTCGGAGCCGATGTGTGGGGTCGACCGGTTCCTCTGCGAGCAGGATCCGAGCACAGGCCTCGTGAAGCCCCGCTACCGGGGGGCGCTCCAGGGCCTCGGCCCGAAGGGAGGGATCGGAGAATTGGAGGTGGCCCGCTCCGTCACCCATCAAGATGCCGTGGAGGCGGGCCTCGTTCTGGGCGTGCTCGGCCGCTTCGGGTTCGCAGCCGGTTGCGCTGCGAACCGCGTCCAGGGCCTGCTCCTCGAGGACGGGAGAGGGGAGGTGGGCGGTGGCAGCGAGAAGCCCGAGTCCCAGGCTTGGTTCTCCCATACGGCGGAGGTAGTCGTCGAGGCGCTCTGCGGCGACGTCCTGGATGCTCATCGTGGACAGGAAGACGGCCTCTGCTTCGGCGATGGACTGCGTCAGGAGGGTCTCGGAGCCGTCGTAGTCGGTGGCTTCGCCGTAGTTGGTGGCTTCGTCGTCGTCCAGAGCCTCCGCTTGGTTGTGCCGTGCTGCGGCGAGCCGAGCCGCCATGACCGCAACCTGGGGGTTGCCGCCGAGGCGGCCGACGAAGCTGGGGGCAACCAAGTGACTGGGAAGCAAGTCGTGGACCAGGGTCTCGAGTTCCTCTTCCCCCATCGGGCCGAGCTCGAGCGCTTCCAGATCCGCGGGGGCGGGGCCCGTCCCTTGGGTGGCGCTGCGTCCTTCGTAGGCCAACAACAGGGGGTAGGGCTGGGCCTTGGCGAGCCGCAGCAGGTCCGTAGCCAGTTGCTCTCCGCCCCCTTTCGGACTCAGGTCTTCGACCATCACGTAGGCCAGGCCGCGGCGGGACAAGGAGCGCGTGATGCGGCTGAACAACGACAGCCACAGGGCTCCGAAGTCTGCGGTCTCGTCGGCTGAACCACGGGACGTGTCGGGGTCGAGACCCCGCAGGAGCAGATCGACATCGGCGTCTTGCCCGTGGTTCACGGCGGCGCACCAGGAGGCCAAGCGCTCCCGAAGTTGGGCGCCACGGAGGGTGCCGAGACCCAAGAGGTTTCGGAGGGCCCTGCACTGGGCATCGAAGATGCCGCCGTTGGGCTCGATGCGTACCCAGAGGGTCTGGGTCAGGCCGTAGCGTTCGAGCGCGTTGGACAGCCACGAGGCCAGCCGGGTACGCCCCACGCCGGTCGCCCCGGTCAGGCTGAGCCCGACGGGAGCGGCAAAAGACT
>CAZQTQ010000175.1:0-8558 GCA_964596025.1 uncultured Rickettsiales bacterium | reverse complement strand
AAACCCTTGCAATGCGAGGAAGACACGCCCATCATCGTCCGGTCTCTTCTTCAATAGACCCACTAGAGGACACCTCATGCGACCATCGCTAGCTTCCCTCATCGCGCTCCTTTGCTGCGCTTTGCTCTGCGCTTGCGCCACCGATCCGGCCACCACCGACACCGACGAAGACGGCTTCATGGACGCCTTCGAGGATCAGATCGGAACAGACAAGGAACTGGCTGACACCGATGGGGACGGCACCGCAGATGCCATCGAGTACTTGACCTTCTTCTCGCCTCGAAGCGACGACGACAAGCCCTACACCGGCAACTATCCCCGCGGCCCACTCATGAGTACCGATGACTGGAACGCCCACAAAGAGGAAGAGGGCTCGAGCTGGAACGAAGAGGGCGAAATCAGTAAGGGCTGGATCCACGACGATCAGCACGACCAAGAACTCAAGCTCAAGCGCTTCTACGGAAACGTCATCCTGGTCGACCTCAGCTCCGAGTGGTGCGGTCCCTGCCGCGCTGCCACCGAGACGCTGGAGGAGAAGTACCAGGCCCGCAAGGATCAGGGTTTCCTGGTGGTCCAGGTGCTCATGGACAACATGACCGGCGACGGTCCCCCGGACACCGAGGGCTGGATCGAGGAATACGGCCTGACCTTCCCGGTCCTATCCGACTTCGACCGCGAAGTGGCCGACCGCTACGTCCCGGCGGGCGGAGGATGGTACATCCCCAACTTCACGATCATCGACCGCAACCACGAACTGGAGACCTGGTACAGCCTCACCAGCGGGTTTGATGGCGGCGAAGAGGGCCTTTGGGAGCACATCGACGAACTTCTCGACGAGCCCGCCCCGGAGATCGACTACCCACTGCCGGACAACGCGGCTGATCTCTACGAGAGCCTTGGCCTGACGTCTGGCGTGTGGTTCCAGCCCGACGCCTCCTAGGACAGACCATGCAGACAACACGCGTGGGCACACGCGTCTCCTTGGTGATCGTGGTGATCGGCGCATTGGCCCTTTCAGCGGGGGTAGGTTGCGGCGGTGTAGCCGACTCCGACAGTGACGGCCTCTCGGACAGCTTCGAAGAGGCCATAGGACTGAACCCCGAAAATAAAGATTCGGACGGCGACGGGTTCAGTGATGCAGTCGAGCAACTGAGCTACTTCGACCCCCGCGATGAGGACGACTACCCCTACGAAGGCGGCTACCCCCGCTTCCCCCCGCCAGAGAGCGTCGACGACGAGGGCTGGGATGAGGGCGAGGTCAGTCGCAATTGGGGCGGCGACCCGGACGTAACCGAGGGCACAGACCAACACGACCGCTTGCTGTCGCTGCACGAGTTCTACGGCAACGTGCTCCTCGTCGACATCGGTGCCGAGTGGTGCGGTCCGTGCCAGGCCGCGGCACCGGAGATCCAAGCGCACTACGAGGACCTAAAGCGCGACGGCTTTGTGGTCATCAGCCTGCTGATGGACGGCGTTGAGGAGGAGGAGGAGCCCGATCTGAACCGCTGGGTCGACGAGTTCGACCTCACCTACCCGGTCATCGGCGACCACCAGCAGACGATCGCTGAGCACTACTTTGTGGCCGACGATGAAGGGAGTTTTAGTATCCCCAACTTCACCATCCTCGGACGAGACCTGAGGATCGAAGCGAAGTACCAGACCGGGGCGGTGGACTGGGATTTCATCGAGGACCTGCTCGAGGTCGAGCCGACCCCCAGCGACTGGGTTCTTCCCGAAAATGCTGACGAGTTGCGCGAAGAGTTGGGGCTCTCAGTGCCCCGCTCCGACGTCACCGTGCCCGGCGCAAACCTGCCCGAAGGGGCGGCGGGGAGCGCAGCTGGAGGCAGCGAAGGCGTGGAAGAGGACGAAGCGAGTTCCCCGGGCGCAAGCGCCACAGGGCGCTACAGCACCCCCCCTTACGGCGGCATCTCGTGCTCGGCAGCATCCACCCCAACTGCATCCGGGTGGCCCCTCCTCTTGCTCCTGCCCGTGGGCTTCATTCGCCGCCGTTCCTAGCCGACCCAATCGTCCGCCCTGTACGCTGTTCCCTGTTCCGCACGACCTACTGATCCGGAAGGCCTCGTCCATGTGCCGACTCGCCGTTCTCCCCTCCCTCGTTGTACTTCTCCTCGGCCTCACCGTGACGCCAAGTCTGAGCTTGGCGGCTGGCGCAGACGACAACAAAGACAGTGACGCCAGCGACGAAGGAGACAAGGGCGACGAAAATGACGAAGAAGAAGACGAGGCCCCGCCCTGGGCAACCGGCGATGAGGACGGCGACGACGGCGACGGCGACGGCGACGGCGACGGCGACGGCGACAACTCCTCCGAATCCGGCGAGGCATCGGAGGGCGCGAGTGGCTCGCAGTCGGCCGGCCGGCCCGCCCGCTCGACAGCCGGCGCTGTCGGCGGCCCCCGCGGTGGAGGGCCCTTCGGTCTGGGCTTTGCCGTAGGCACAATCAACGGGCTGTCGCTGAAGATCTGGCCGGTCGAAGCCCACGGCATTGTCATCAACCTGGGCGGCTCCCACCTGGTGAACTCGATGACAGCCAGCCTCAGCTACCGCATCCACCCGCCCAAGATCGTCATCCCCGGCTCGCCGGTGTCGATGCACTTCAACCTCGGCCCCATGTTCCGGGCCCGAATGGTCTTCTACGGCAACGGCACCTACACCGAGCTGGGCGGAGGTGCGGCGATCGGGATGTCGATCACCGTGGCCGACGCACCCGTCGAGGTCTTCATGGAGGTCGCCCCGGCCTTCGTGGGCGGCGTAGGTCCGGCCAACGTCGGCATTGGTTTTGACGTGGGCGGCCGTGTCGGTGTCCGCTTCTACCCCGGCTAAGCCAAGTAGCCAGACTGCGCCCAACCCCCGCCCCCCAAGCACTCGATCCCTCCCGCCAGGGATAGGTCCGTGCTATAGCCGGCCTCCGGCCGGGCGCCGACCTGGGAGAACCCACACATGAACACACCGCAGTCCGCCAACAGCGGCCAGCAGGGCCTGCTCGGCCAACTTAAGAGCCTCGACAATCGCTTCTGGATCGTCAACGTCATGGAGATGTTCGAGCGGCTCGCCTACTACGGCGTCCGTGCGGTCATCGCGATCTACATGGTGCTTCCTTTCGAGAAGGGCGGTCCCCAGTTCACCCACATCCAAAAGGGCACGATCTTCGCCTGGTGGGCCGGAGTACAGAGCTTTCTCCCGATGTTCACCGGCGGCTTCGCAGACCGCTACGGCCACAAGCGCACGATCGTCTTCGCCATTCTGCTGAAGATCGCCGGCTACATCCTGATGGCAGAGAGGCTCGACTACAACGGCTTCTTCCTGGGCTGCGTACTCCTCGCAGCCGGCACCGCCGTCTTCAAGCCTGGAGTCCAAGGCACCCTCGCGGCCACCCTCAAGGAGAGCAACGCCTCAGTCGGCTGGGGCATCTTCTACCAGCTGGTGAACATCGGCGGCTTCTTGGGCCCGGTTGTTGCCGGCATTCTGCGGCTGCTCGCCTGGAAGTACGTCTTCTATTGCTGCGCTGTCATCGTCTCGGTGAACTTCCTCTGGCTCCCCTTCTACAAGGACCCCACCGAAGAAGGCGAAACCGACACCGAAGCCTTGGGCAACCGGCAGCGGGAGAGCATGGGACAGCTCAGCCAGAGCCTGTCCAAGGGCTTGGTGCGCGGCTGGAGCCTAACGCTCTTGGGCCTCACCCTCCTCTCGGGCTGCCTCGCCCTCCGCAGCCTCTCCGCCGGCGCTTCGCAAGTGGCGGCAGCCGGCCAAAGCTACTGGCTGCTGAACAGCGGCACGCTGATCGTCGCTGCGGTCGCACTGGCCTTGTGCTGCCTCGCCACCGGGGCCCAGAGCGCCAGCCCACGCCTCCGCGGCCAAGCTTGGGTTCCCCTGGGCCTGGTCTTTGCCGGTGCGCTGCTGTGGTGGATACCTGACCTAAACGCCTACGCTCTCATTCTTCTAGGCGAAGGGGCGACGTTGGACCCCCGCTTTCTTGGCGCGGGGGCCTGGCTGAACGGCTTGGTCTGCTTCTCCTTCTTTGGCTGCGCCTTCGTCTACTACGGGGCGCGCAAGGACGCCTTCAATGTGGGCCGGAACGACCCCATATCGGTCCTGGTGGGCTCAATCGTCGGACTCTTCCAGCACCGAGTCTTCTGGTTCTGCTGGGTCTTCGCCGGGTTCTGGCTGATGTTCAACCAGGTCTTCGACCTCCTGCCCAACGTCATCGATGACTGGATCGACTCCTCGGCCATGATCCGCACCATCGGGTCGGCGTTCGCCACGCCAGCCATTCCCACCGCACTCGCCCTCTTCTTGGGGTTGGTCTTCGCCGGCGTCTGCGGTGCGGGGATCCTCTTGGCGATGCGTCCGGATCACCGTGGAGCGGACTCGGTACCCACCCCCGCCTACGCCGTGGTCGCCATCGCCTTGCTGGGGGCCCTCTTCTTCCCGCTGAAGCTCGCACTCGGCGCGCCATCGACCGGCGTCGTCTTCGCCTGGGCCGCAGCCGGGGCCTGCCTGACCGCCGTGTCGATCCGACTCTGCCGCTCAGCCGCCAAGCCCATGGCTATCCTCACTGCGGCCCTGGCCGCCACAGCGGGGGTCGTCTCCATACGGTCTTCACTGATCGCGAGCTCGCCCGAACTGGTCCAGATGGCCAACGAGGGAGCCCAGATTCCCCCGGAGTGGATGATCAACATCAACCCCGCCCTCATCGTGTTCACGATGGTCTTCTTCGCCTACATCACCTCCTTCGTGCGTCCCCTGACCTCGATCATCATCGGCATGTTGGTGGCGACCTCCGGCTCACTACTCGCGGGCACCGCCACGGTCGGCGTCGTCTGTGTGGCCGGCATCCTGGTCTTCTCGATCGGCGAAATGCTGAGCAGCCCGAAGAAGATGGAGTACTTCGCCACCCTGGCCAAGCCGGGGCAAGAGGCCTTGTTCATGGGCTACGCCAACGTTCCAGTCGCCATCGGCTGGATCGCCGGATCGATCTACGCCGGCTCGGAATACGAGAAGACGGGCGACAAGGTGAACCTAGCTCGGCGGCACCTGATCGAAGTCCTAGGAGCCGACGCCGATTCAGTGGCCTCAATCCCCAAGAGCGAGGTCATGGCCAGCTTGACCGAGGCATTACCGAGCGCGTCGACCGCACTCGAGGCTCAGAAGTTCCTCTTTGCAACCTACGAGCCTCAGAGGGTCTGGTACAACGTCGCCGCAGTCGGCGTCTTCTCGCTGCTTGCGATGATCGTCTACGACCGCGTCATCCGATCGGTCGACGGCAAGAGTGATCCCACCCCAGCTGCCGCTTCCTCCCCGGAGTAAGGATGTCCCAGCTACCCATCGACTGCACGCAGGCGCTGCCCCCTGGCTTCGACACGGTGTCCTACCAGGCCCGTGCCCTTAACCCGATGTCGCAGGGCCTCGGCGCCTCGAAAATCCTACAAATCGCAGGCGAAATCCGGGCGATGCAAGGCGAAGGTCGCAAGATCTGCAACCTGACGGTCGGTGACTTTTCACCGGCCCAGTTCCGAGTCCCCGCCGCCTTGAGCGAGGGAATCGCTCAGGCCCTGGCCGAGGGGCAGACCAACTACCCTCCTGCAGTCGGCCTCCCGGAGACCCGCGAGGCGGTGCGCGCACTGTATGAGCGGGACTTGGGCCTGAAGTACCCCGTCGACAGCATCATCATGGGCAGCGGGGCGCGTCCGCCCATCTACGCCACGTTCGCCTTGGTGGTGGAGCGCGGCGACCGGGTGCTCTACGGCATCCCCTCTTGGAACAGCGGCTACTACACCCACCTCAACGGCGCTGTGCCCGTGGGCTTGCCCACCGGCCCCGAGACCGACTTCCTGCTGACGGCAGACCAAGTCCGCCCCCACCTCGAGGGCGTCACCTTGCTTTGCCTCAACTCCCCGCTGAATCCCTGCGGCACCGCCTACCAGCCCGAGGTGCTGGGAGAACTCTGCGACCTGATCCTGGACGAGAACCTTCGGCGGCTGTCCGCGGGCAAACGGCCCATCGTGGTGCTCTACGACCAGGTCTACTGGATGCTCTGCTTCGGAGGCACCAAGCACTGCACACCCGTGTCGGTCCGGCCTGAGATGGCGGCATATACCGTCTTTGTCGACGCCATCAGCAAGAGCTTCGCCGCCACCGGCTTGCGGGTCGGCTGGGGGGTCGTGCCTCCGGCGCTGGCGCCACGCTACAAGGCCATCGTCGGCCACATGGGAGCCTGGGCTCCGCGGCCTGCGCAGCTGGCGACGGCGGCTCTTCTCAACGATCCGGACGCCATAAGGCGCTACCACGACGACATGAAGGCTGGGGTCGAGACGCGACTGATGGCGCTGCACCAAGGCTTCTCGGCCATGGCGAACAAGGGCCTGCCCGTCCACAGCATCGCCCCCCAAGGGGCCATCTACCTCTCGGTCCACTTCGGAGTCGAGGGCAAGATCTACCACGGCAGGACCTTCGAAGGCGACGAAGACATCCGCAGCTTCCTGTTGGACGCCGCCGGCCTGGGCGTCGTCCCCTTCCAAGCCTTCGGGCTGGAACAGGACACTGGCTGGATGCGTCTCAGCATCGGCGCCGTCTCGGTGACCGACATAGAACAGGGCTTGGGCCGCATTGAAGCCGCGCTCAGCGAACTGAGCTAGACGCGATCGGGCCAACTCGAGCGCGGGAAACGCGCTGCACCCTTGCCTCCCGGCACCTCATTCCTTAATGTGCGCCCGTTTGTGGGGAGCTAAGCCGACTTCAGGCTCCACTGAAGTCCTGAGCTACCTCCCGCCCGACTGCCACTCCTGACACGGTTTGCATTGATGCGCACTCGAACTCTCCTCTACGCCCTCCTGCTCCTGGTCCTGCCCATCCAATCCGGCTGCGGCAAGGACGACTCCTCTGCCAAAGCCGAGGCGACCAGCGGCATCAAAGAACCCACGACCTTCCCCACCCAGAAATTGGAGGGCGACAAGCGCCTCGACCTCAGCGCCAAGGTCCGGCTGGAAAGCGGCGAAGAGGTCTCCCTCGAGGATCTGCTTCGAGACCCCTCCTTGCTCCTCTACATCAACGGCGACACCGACGATCGACAAAACCGCGCTGCGACCCGATTCGTACGGAAGATCGTGTCCCGCAGCCGGGGCGTCAACTTCCGCACCGTCATCCTCTTTTCTAAGGGAATGAAGAAGGAAGAAATCGCCGGCTGGTTCAAGAAGCGCGGGGTCAAGCGCAATGCCGCCGCCGCCATCGACCACGAAGGGGCCTTCGCTCAATCGAGCCGGTGGTTTCCCCGCACTGCGGCGATCGTCGACAGCAAGGGCCAGCTTGGCCCGATCTTCGAGCCCACCGAGGAGTGGGACCGGCGCCTCGGTCTCCAGCCCGGCCTGAGCTCGGACGCCTTGTTCCGCGCCTTCGAGGCACCCCGCACCACCCCCTCAGTGGATCAGGCCACGATGGATGCCGCAGCCGACCTGGTGCGCGCGGCCTTGAACTCGGACTGGGAGGGCAAGGACCTCCCCGAGGACCTCCGGGGGCTGGCCAAAGCGGCAGGGCTCGGCAAGAAACTGGAGCATGGGCTCTACGTGACGCTGTACCGACGGGGCTCGACAAAACCGCTGCGTGGCTCCGCCGACCCGGGCTCTCCCTTCGGTCGAGGCCTGGCCCAGGCAACCCACGCTGCCCTCGCCAGTGCCGGGGACGACTCAGCGGCCTGGGCCAAGGACGGGGCCGTGAACTTTTCCATCGACCTACCCGGCGCCAAGACCCCCGTGCCCACCCGCTACATGAAGACGCTGTGGTACCTGATTGAGGCCGGCGTCGACGGGATCTCGCTGAGTCACGGGGACATGAGCGCAACCGTCCTTCCCGCAGATGCCGTCACCCACGGCTTCCTCACCCCCCGGGTGCGCGGTCGGGCCTCGAAGATGCAGGCCTTGATGCGTCACGCCACCCGCAGCGCGAACCTCGGCCTGGACGACTGGAAGCGTGAGGAGGTCCTGTTGGAGCGCTTCCGCACCACCGCCTTTGGGGTGGTCGAGCCGTCCGGCCCAGCCGTGCCGATGTTCCGCGGAAACGTCCTCCTCGATGAGGACCCCAGCGAGGCGGACATGATGGCTTCCATCAAGCTCGGCGGACAGTGGCTCGTCAACACCGTGCAAGAGAGCGGAAAGTTCGACTACGAGTACTTCCCCAACAAAGACGGGCACAGCACGGACTACAACATCGTGCGCCACGCCGGCTCGGTCTACGGCCTCATCGAGATGTGGCATGTAGCCCAGACAGAAGGGGCGATAGCCCCCGACGCCGAGCGGTACCTCGACGCCGCCGCGCGCGCAATGAGCTTCATCTACGAGGCCCTTGGCACGCCCAACGGTGCCGACGACGACCGGATCTGCCTCCTAGAGCGCGACAAACGGAACCGCTGCCAGTCGGGGTCTGCCGCCCTGGCCCTGCTCACGTTCCTGGCGCGACCCGAGAAGAAGGACGTGCCCAAGAAGTTCCACAAGACCCTGTACCGAGACGACGACGACGCGTTGATCCGGGGCCTCGGGCTGACTCTGAC
>CAZQTQ010000174.1:0-8588 GCA_964596025.1 uncultured Rickettsiales bacterium | reverse complement strand
CGAGAAACGGACGCCATCGGGGAGCTTCCGCAGGCCCAGGAAGCAGGCCACGGTGAACGACAGTCCTGTCGCCAAGAGTAAGCCCGGAGCACCCCAGTCGAGCCAGACAAGAAAGACCAGGACTCCTCCGAGGAGGAGGAACCACCTCTGGACGCTGAGCAGGGTGTGTTCCCGGGCTCGCTGGTTCAGTTGAAGAAACGCGAGGATAATCTGGAATACCGCCGCTCCGGCAACGCCGAAAAGCCCGGCGATTCCCACGGGCCAAAGAGCAATTCCGCCGAGACGGTCCCCGAATTGCGGCCATACCAGCCAGCCGAAGCCGGTCAGGATGAGCCCGGCAAGGAGAGCCCAGACCAGTACAGAGGACAGCAGCTTGTCGATGCCGGCTGTAGACCCCTCTACGTCCACCCCGAGACGCAACATTGAGTGCGTCTGGGCGCTGACCGCGAAGACGATCAGCAAGCCCGCCACCATCTCGACCACCCCGACGGTGCCGTACTCCTCGGTCGTCAACAGGGCCGTATAGAGCGGGATGAGGAGGAAGTTCCCTGCCCGCAGACAGAACAACCCCAAGGTGTACATCCCCCCTTGGAGGAAGAGCTGTACGCCAGTTGAGGGTTTCGTCACAGAAGCAGCAGAGTCGTCGGGTCTGAGTGGGGCGGCAGGTGAGCCCCTACGTTATACTCCGCTCGCCTCGAGGCCCACCGATGGGCCCCCATGGAGTACGGTCTTGGAACTCAGTGGAAAGCGGCTGTTGGTAACCGGAGCCGACGGCTTCATCGGCTCTCACTTGGCCGAACAGTTGGTGCGTGCAGGCCACCAGGTTCGCGCCTTTGCCCTCTACAATTCCTTCAATAGCTGGGGCTGGTTGGACAGCTTGGACTCCGACGTCCTCGAGTCGATGGACGTCTTCTGCGGTGACATCCGGGATCCGCATGGCGTGCGCACCGCCATGACGGGGTGCGATGTGGTGTTCCACCTCGCGGCGCTCATCGCCATCCCGTACAGCTACCACTCGCCGGACACCTACGTAGACACCAACATCAAGGGAACCCTCAATTTGCTGCAGGCGGCGCGGAGCCTGGAGGTCGAGCGTTTCGTGCACACCTCTACCTCGGAGGTCTACGGGACGGCGCAATTCGTGCCGATCACCGAGGAGCACCCCCTGCAGGGCCAGTCGCCCTATTCGGCCTCGAAGATCGGTGCCGACCAGATGGCACTGAGCTTCCAGCGGTCCTTTGGGACCCCGGTGACGGTACTTCGTCCCTTCAACACCTACGGGCCCCGACAATCGGCACGTGCCGTCATTCCTACCATCATCACGCAACTCGCCAACGGGGTCCGTGACCTCCAGCTGGGCGCCCTGCACCCCACTCGTGATTTTAATTACGTCTTGGATACGGTGCTCGGCTTCATCAAGGCGGCCGAGAGTGATGCCGCGCTCGGTGATGTCGTGCAGATTGGCTCGAACTTCGAGATCTCCATCGCCGAGCTGGCCGAGTTGATCGCCGAGGTGATGGGGGTCGAGGCGACGGTCTCTCTCGATCCGGCACGGCTTCGCCCCAAGGAGAGCGAGGTCGATCGGCTCTGGGCCGCCAATGCCAAGGCCAAAGAGGTACTTGGCTGGGAACCTGCTTACGGGGGGCGAGATGGCTTCGCGCGGGGGCTCGCTGAGACCGCGGAGTGGTTCGTGAAGCCTGAGAATCTGCGGCACTACAAGGCGCACCTCTACAACCTGTGATGGTCGGCATCGTGCACCGCCTGAGTACGCCGTCGTGACCTCCCAGAAGCCGATCTGTGTGGTCACCTGCTCGCGCGCCGAGTACGGGCTGCTTCGGCCGGTCATGGAGGGGTTGCGGGACTCGCCGCGCTACCAGCTCCAAGTGATTGTCGGCGGCATGCACTTAGAAGAACGCTTTGGAGAGACCTGGCGGGAGATCGAGGCCGACGGCTTCACCTTCGAGGCGCGGGTGCCCCTGGCCATGGACGGCGGAGACAGCCTGTCGGCGGCGGGCTCGCTCGGCATGGCCGTCTCGGGCTTTGCGGAGGCCCTGTCCCGTTGTTCGCCCGAGCTCGTGGTGGTCTTGGGCGATCGATTCGAGATCCTTGGTGCGGCACAGGCAGCTCTCCTCCTGCGCATCCCCCTGGCGCATCTCTGCGGTGGGGACGTCACGAGCGGTGCTCTGGACGACGCCATGCGGCACTCCATCACCAAGATGGCCCAGCTTCACTTCCCCAGCAACGAAGCGGCCGGTCGGCGGATCATGCAGTTGGGCGAGGATTTGAGCCGGGTTCATGTGGTCGGCAGCCCGGGCCTCGATGTGCTTCGGAACCTCACCTTTCTGGATCGCGAAGCACTCGAGAGCGCGCTCGACTTTCGGTTCGCCAAGCGCAACCTCCTCATCACCTACCATCCGGAGACCTTGGATCCCGAAGACCCGGTCGTCCGACTCGAAGCTCTTCTAGAGGCCCTCGACAGCATGGGCCCCGATTTCGGTCTGCTCTTCACCATGCCCAACGCCGATCCCGGCGGTGCGCGCTGCATGGAGCGGATCGCCGCCTACACAGAGTCGCGGCCCGGGGCCAAGGCTTGGACTTCGATGGGAGCGCTTCGCTACCTGTCTGCGATGAAGTACTGCGATGCGGTGGTGGGCAACAGCTCCAGCGGCCTGTACGAGGCGCCGAGCCTGAAGACCCCGACCGTCAACATCGGCTCCCGACAGGAGGGCCGGCCCAAGGCCAGGTCCGTGATTGACTGTGGGCCGGACTCGACCTCCATCCTGCGTGCGATCGAGGTCGCACTGGACTGGGACACTGCGTCCACGGTGAACCCCTTTGGTGACGGCCGGACCGCGCCGCGAATCTTGCGCATCCTTAACGGGATCGAGGACTTCGGTGCGCTTCTGACCAAGACCTTCGTCGACCGGGAGCTTCGTTCGTGAGTGGCCCCACCTACGTCATCGCTGAGGCTGGCGTGAACCACAACGGCTCTCTGGAGCGTGCGCTGGAGCTGGTCTCGGTTGCCAAGCGCTGCGGGGCCGATGCGGTCAAGTTCCAGACCTTCCAAGCCAAGAAGCTCGCCTCCTGTCGAGCCAAGAAGGCGGCCTACCAAGAGAAGACGACGGGCGCAGAAGGCGGCCAAGTGGCGATGCTTGAGGCTCTGGAGCTGTCCCACGACGACCACCGGGCTCTGCTGGCGCAGTGCAGGGATGAGGGAATCGACTTTCTCTCGACTCCCTTCGATCGCGACTCCCTCGACTTTCTGGTGGGTCAGCTCGACATGCAGCGCATCAAGATCGGCTCGGGCGACCTGACGAACGGTCCACTCTTGCTTGCTGCGGGGCGATGGCAGCGTCCGGTCGTTCTCTCGACTGGCATGTCTACCCTCGAGGAGGTCGCGCAGGCGATTGCTCTCCTGGCCTTTGCCTGGACGGCGGAGGCAGAGGAGCGACCCGGGCCCGGGGCCCTGGCTGCGGCGCTTGAGAGCGAGGAAAATCGCCCCCTCCTGGCTCGCCGTCTCTGCGTCCTTCAGTGCACGACGGAGTATCCGGCGCCCTTTGCCGAGGTGAACCTTCGGGCCATGGACACAATGCAGGAGGCCTTTGGCCTTCCCGTTGGCTTCTCGGATCACACGCCTGGCATCGCCATCCCCATTGCGGCGGTGGCTCGGGGCGCGACCCTCATTGAGAAGCACTTCACTCTCGACAAGACCCTTCCCGGACCAGACCACTGCGCCTCCCTCGAGCCTGCGGAGCTGGCGGCGATGGTCGACGGAATTCGGCAGGCGGAAGTGGCGCTGGGGGATGGCGTCAAGCGGCCCGGTCCTTCGGAGTTGCCCAACCGGGTTGTGGCCCGTCGGTCTCTAGTTGCCCTGCGGGACATCTGCGCCGGAGAGCCCTTTGTCGAAGAAAACCTTGGCTGCAAGCGGCCTGGTGGGGGACTCTCACCTATGGACTATTGGGCCGTCCTGGGACGCATCGCTCCCCGGGATTTTGCGGAAGACGAGGCGATAGAGCTGTGACTCGACCGGTCTTGCTTCTTGGCGGCGGAGGACACGCGCTTTCGGTTGCGGATGCCCTGCAGGCGCTCGGCCGAACCGTCTACGGTGTGGTCGATCCGCATCCGGACTCGATTCACCCTCTGCTCAAGGAGCTTCC
Organism: uncultured Rickettsiales bacterium; assembly: GCA_964596025.1. Lineage (GTDB taxonomy): Bacteria > Myxococcota_A > UBA796 > UBA9615 > UBA9615 > CAZQTQ01. The sequence continues at coordinate 4,431 of CAZQTQ010000174.1, read as the reverse complement.
TTTCTTGGGGGGCGACGGCGCTATCTTGGCCATCGACCCGGAGGCTGTCGATCTGGCATGTGCTGTCGGCTCGACGGGTCCACCGGAGGCCCGTGCTCGGCTCTACGCACAGCTTGCTGATCGCGGCTATCGCTTTGCCACTATCATCCACCCCTCAGCCTCCGTCTCCGTCTCGGCTGAGCTTGGAATGGGGGTCCAGGTCATGGCTGGGGCCGTCGTGCAGGCTGCGGTACGGGTGGGGGCCAACTCTTTGATTAACACCCGCGCCAGCATTGACCACAGTTGCGATGTGGGTGCGCACGTGCACCTCGCGCCGGGTGTCACCCTGAGTGGCGACGTGACGGTCGGGGACTTGGCGCACATAGGGACCGGCGCGGCCGTCATCCAGGGGTTGAGGATCGGCGCAAGGGCCTTTGTTGCGGCTGGCGCAGTGGTGATCCGTGACGTCCCCGATGGAGTACGGGTCCAGGGCGTGCCTGCTCGGGAGCGTTCTTCGTGAGGCCCGTCGAAGGCTCCTTGGTCCAGCAAGGCAGCAGCATTCGGGAGGCGATCGCCGTCATTGACCGCAGTGCCCTGCAGATCGCGTTGGTGGTCGACGCTGGCCAGATTCTGCTGGGCACGGTGACCGATGGCGATGTACGCCGCGCTTTGCTCCAGGGCCGAACGTTGGACGAAGCCGTTGATCTCGTCATGAACCCAAACCCTACGACGGCGCGTCCCTGGGATCCGCCGCAGCGCATCCTCCGAATGATGCGCGCGAGGCACATCCACCAGGTGCCGCTCGTCGGCGAGAGTGGTTTGCTCTGCGGCCTCATCGTCCTCGACGACCTCCTGGAATCTCCTCTCCTTGCACCGGGCGATCGGGCCGAAGGAGCGGCACTGGCGGAGCGCTTAACGCCGGCGCCAACCCGCGACAACCTCGTCGTGATCATGGCTGGGGGCAAGGGGACACGCTTGCGTCCGATCACGGAAACTGTGCCCAAGCCCATGATTTACGTCGGGGGCCGCCCGATCCTCGAGAGCATCCTGGAGGGGCTCCAGGAAGCCGGCTTCCAACGGGTCCTGCTGTCGGTCAACTACAAGGCCGAGATGATCGAGGGACATTTCGGAGACGGCAGCGACTGGGGCCTGTCAATTGACTACATCCGGGAGGACAAGCCCTTGGGCACCGCAGGGTGTCTCGGGCTTCTGGCCGTGCCACCGCAGGCCCCCTTCCTCGTGATGAACGGAGACCTCCTGACCTCGGTCGACTACAGCGCCCTGTTCTTGGCCCGCGCTGCCCAGGACGCGGAGGCCACAATGTGCGTCCGCGAGTATGACTTCCAGGTGCCCTACGGCGTTGTTCAAATCGAGGACCAACTCCTGACCGGACTGATCGAGAAGCCAGTCCAACGTTTCTTCGTCAACGCCGGCATCTATCTGCTCTCGCCCTCGGTCTTTGATCTCGTCCCGCGAGGCGAGTTCTTCAACATGACGGACCTATTCAACGCCCTCATCGCCGCCGGTCGAAAGACCTCTGCCTTCCCGATCCGCGAGTACTGGCTGGACATTGGGCAGCACCAGGACTTGGAACAGGCGCGCAAGGATGCGCCGGGGGTCCTCCCCACGTGATCGGGGGCAAGCGACTTCTGGGCATCATCCCCGCGCGGGGTGGGAGCAAGGGCATCCCTGGCAAGAATTTGGTCCCCCTTTGTGGGAAGCCTCTTCTTGCCTGGACCGTCGAGGCGGCCCAGAGGAGTGAACTCTTGGACCGTGTGGTGCTCTCGTCCGAGGATCCGGCGATCATCGCGGCAGCGCAGGCCTTGGGCTGCGAGGTTCCCTTCACTCGGCCGGCGGAGCTGGCCCAGGACGACACCCCGGGAATTGCGCCGGTCCTGCACTGTCTGGATGAGTTGGGCGCGGACTTTGATGCCGCGGTGTTGCTTCAGCCGACTTCCCCCCTGCGTCTGGCGGCCGACATCGACGCTGCCATCCGACTGTGGCACGGCAGCGGTGCGCCCAGCTGTGTCTCCGTGTGCGAGCCGGCAGAGAGTCCGTATTGGACCTTCGTCCTGGACGAGGGGGGTCGGCTCCAGCCGCTCTTTGACTCGCTCCCCACTCGGCGACAGGACCTGCCTAAAAGCGTGGCCCTCAACGGTGCCATCTACGTGGCGGACGCCGACTGGCTTCGACGGGAAGAGACCTTCGTCACTCCGGAGACCGTGGCCTATGAGATGCCCCGGTCGCGCTCTCTGGACGTTGATACGCCCCACGATCTCCAGTTAGTCGTTGCAGTGTTGGGCTCGCGTGCCGGGGCCGATGCCTAGACGGCGGCCCTTCCGCTTGGGGCCGGTCGCGGCCGAGGGCCGCTGATGGCCAAGAAAAAGGGCGGTCGCGGGTCCTGGGAGGGGCGAGAGGGGCGAAGCGGGTCGACCCGATTCGCAGGCCGTCGTGGGGGCGATCGCCGGGCCGACCGACTCTCGGGGCAGGCTCGTGCCCGCGAGCAGGAGGAGCGGCTTGAGAGGGATCGCGAGCGCCTTCTCGCCAAGTTTGCGGACCGCGTTCCGGACGGGCTCGTCATCTGTCAGTTCGGCACGCATGCCGAGACGCTGCTCGACACTGGCGAGGTGAAGCTCTGCCTCCTGACTCCCAAGGTCCACCGGCTCTTTGGTGTTTGCGTCGGCGACCGGGTGTGGACCGAGCGGGGGGCCACTGACGCCGAGCGGATCGTGGTTGCGCGCCAAGCGCGGCTCAGCGAAGTGCGGCGCAAGCGCGGCGAGGAGGACCGTAGGGGTCACGTAATAGCGGCCAATGTGGAGCAGATGGCAATTACCGCTGCTCTGGTTGAACCGCCGCTGCGGACCGGAGCATTGGACCGCTACCTGGTACTCGCCTCCACCCTGGGTCTGGAGCCACTCTTGGTGCTGACTAAGGTGGACCGCACCCCGTTGGACCATGAGGTTTGGGACGTGGTGAAGCCCTACCGGGAGTTGGGGGTGCCGACGGTGGTTACCTCGGCGGTCACGGGCCAGGGGATGGACGACCTACGCGGTGCCCTCAAGGGTCGACTGTCCGTGTTTTCCGGCCACTCTGGCGTGGGCAAGTCCACCCTCTGTCAGGCCCTCGACCTGCAGGACGCACCCGAAGCGGGGGAACTGTCCCGCTCTGGCGGACGGGTCCGGGGTCGCCACAAGACATCGGTTGCTCGTCTTCTGTCTCTCCCCGAGGGGGGCTGGATCGTCGATACGCCCGGGGTGCGGGCCATCGGACTGGTCGACCTTCAGCCCGTGGATGCTGGGATTCATTTTCCCGACCTGATGGACTTTGCGGGAGGCTGCGCCTTTGCGGATTGCCTCCACGCTGGCGAAGACGACTGCGGCGTGCGGGCGGCCGTGGAAGAGGGAAGCCTCTCAGCGACGCGATACGAGGGCTACCTGCGGCTGATCGAGAGCCTGGCCGACTAGTCGAGGGCCGCGAAGCATCGGCCCGGAAGACAAGAGCCCCCGCCAAGCGGTAGCTGACGGGGGCTCCTGCGTAATCCAGCGAGGAGAGCTTAGGGAGCTCTTCGAGCCTCCAAGTCCTCAATCTCTTTCCCCGCGGCCTCGGCCTGTCGGCTAGCCCCGGTGTTGGACGCGTAGTTTTGGGCTTCTTTCCAGGCGTTAATGGCCCGGTTGAGCATCTGTTCGTCTCCGAAGCCGGCGTTGACCTTGGCGTCGTCTTCGTACTTGGCGGTATAGGCCTTGGCTTTGACCACATAGGCAAGCAGCACCTTCTTGGCCTTGTTCGCCCCGCTCAAGTTCATCTGACCGTAGATGGCCTCGCCCGCATAGCGCGCAGCGGTGTCGTAATCCTTGTTGCGGAGGCCGCACTTTGAGCCCTCCAGGTTCCAGGCCGGATTCGAGCGATAGCGCCCCTGTGCCAGGATCGTCTTTGTCAGCTCGCAGTGAGACTTGTAGTCCTTCTTCCGTTCGAAATGAGCCGCGAGCAGGTTGTAGGCCCGCAGGTAGTTTGGATCGTTGTTGGGGCAAGCCTTGAGGTGGGCTATCTCTCCCGATTCGAGGGTGCCACCGGAGGCTTTGCTGACCAAAGTCGCCAAGTACTCCTTCTCGTAGGACACTTCGGGACTGCCGGAAGCCGCCGGCGCCGGTTCAGCCGCGGGAGCGGGTTCGGGCTCGGATGCAGGCTCGGCTGCAGGCTCGGGCTCGGGCTCGGGCTCGGGCTCGGGCTCGGGTTCGGCTGCAGGCTCCGGCTCGGCTGCGGCTGCCGGTTCGGGCTCGGGTTCCGGTTCGGGCTCCGATGCTGGAGCCGGCTCGGGTTCGGATGCCGGGCTCGGCTCGGAGGAACCGCTGTCGAAGCTGCTTCCGCTGCTGCTCCCGCTGCTGCCTCCGCCTCCGCCTCCGCTGCTTCCGGAGTCGAAATCACTGCCTCCTCCTCCTCCGCCACTTCCGCCGG
>CAZQTQ010000173.1:3363-8597 GCA_964596025.1 uncultured Rickettsiales bacterium | reverse complement strand
GGACGGCAAGAAGCACGGGAAGTGGTCCTACTGGGGGAGCGACGGAAGCCCCCGAAGACGAGCCGGTGACGATCGCGGTCGCGGCAAAGGCGGAGGTGGTCGAGGTCGAGCTGGAGCTAACCGGCGCACCGGAGAAGGTCTCGGTCGAAGAACCTGCGGCGGAGCAGGGCGGCGAGGTCGAGCTGGAGTTGGACGAAGGCGGGGAGGCCGACCCAGGGGAGCCGGACGAAGAGGTCGTGCTGGACGAAGAGGTCGTGCTGGACGAAGAGGTCGGCGTCGACGAAGAACTGGAACTCAGCAAGGACTCGGACGAGCTGCCCGAGGAGGCTGCCGCCGATTCCGGCGCAGGGACGGCGGACGAGGCGAAGCCCGAGGCCGAGGTAGAACCGGAAGCCGAAGCCGGGCCAGTGGAAGAGGCCGAGACCCAAGTAGCGACCGAGGCATCCGAGGAGGCAGACTCCGATGCGTCCGAGGTCTCCCTCGAGCTGGACATCGACCTCAGCGACGAAGAACTCGAGGCAGACGCCATCGCCCACCACATCGCCAAAGGGGACGAGTTCCACGCCGACGGCGATCTCCGGAAGGCCATCAAGCAGTACACCCAGGCCCTGAAGCTCGACGACACCCAGGCTCACATCTACTTCAAGCGTGGACGTGGCCACCTCGAGCAGGGCAAGCACCGAAAGGCCTTCTTGGACCTGATGCGGGCCTACGACCTCGACGCAAACATTCCCAATCTCAAGAAGTACCTGACGGAAGCCCGCGAACAGGCCAATATGAACAAGTAGGGACGGCCCTACATTCGTCGCTGTTGAGGTCCCGAGTCTTCACGCCGAGGGGAGGGACATGCTGAGAGGATCGGCGTGGCTAATCGTTCCCCCAAGACCCGCAAGCCGGCGTCCAAGTCCCCTCGAGCGCGGCGTGCGCCTTCCCGCAAGCGCAGCCCGAAGCGCAGGACTCCTCCAAAGAGCCCCCGACAGGCCGCCCCCAAGAAGCAGCGGCCTGCGGCAGTAGGTCGCGCTCGGTCCGCACCCCGACCCGGTCGGCTCCGACGACTTCTCGTCCTCCTCCTCCTCAGCGCCACCGTCGCCCTGGCAATCGACGTAGCTCTGCTCTGGGAGTCCGTAACCGACCGCATGGAGGGCCGCGTCCACGACGAGCCGGCGCGCATCACTGGCTTCGTGCCGCGCCTAGCCACCGGCAGCCGCGCCACCGCAGAAGGCTGGCGACAAACCTGGTTGTCTCAGGGCTACCGCGAGGTGGCGGGGGCAGAGGCCAAGACTCCCGGCCAGTTCTCCATGGCCGGCGCCCGATGGCACATCGTGCCCAAGGACGGTCCCCAGCTGGAGGTACGGGTCCACAACGGTCGCATCCAGTCACTTCGCCGGGTCGGGGACGCCCAGATCCTCCCTGCCTGGGACTTCCCACCGTCCGTCATCTCACTGCTCACCGATGAGCGACGAGAACGGCGCACGATCGTGCCCTACTCGGCCATACCGCCCATCCTTGTCCACGCGGTGCTGGCCATCGAGGACACCCGGTTTTTTCGCCACCCCGGCATCGACCCCCAGGGCATTGCGCGGGCCATCTGGGTGAACCTCCGCGGCAGCCGCCTCAGCCAAGGTGGCTCGACACTGACCCAGCAGCTGGCCAAGAACATGTTCCTCTCCGCCGAGCGCAGCTTCGGGCGAAAGGTCCAAGAAGCGATGCTGGCCGGAATCTTGGAGTACCGCTACGACAAGGAGCGGATCCTCGAGGCCTACCTCAACGAGATCTACCTCGGCCAGCGCGAGGGCTACGCCATCATGGGCGTGGCGGAGGGGGCACAACACTGGTTTGGCAAAGAGGTCAGCGCCCTCGCTCCGGAAGAGGCCGCGCTGCTTGCTGGGGCCATCCACGCCCCCAACCGGACCGTCCCCTGGCGGCACCCCGACGAAGCCAAGGACCGGCGGGACCGCGTGCTGCGACGCATGCAAGAGCAGGGCTATTTGAGCGCAGACGACGCCAAGACAGCTCGCTTGCGCCCTGTCCGCTTCGCCAGCGCACCCAAGGCCCGCCGGCAGGCACCATGGTTTGTCGAAGCGGTGGTCTCGGACCTGGGGAATCGCTACACCCCTGAGGCCCTTCACCGCGACGGCCTCGAAGTGGTCACTACCCTGGACCCACGGCTCCAGAAAGCGGCAGAGGAGGCCGTCAGAACGGGGCTGAAGCGGCTGATGTCAGGCCCGCTTGCCGGCCAAAGAACACCTCCGCAGGCCGCCCTGCTCGCCCTCGACCCGGAGTCTGGGGCCATCCGGGCTCTCGTCGGCGGCCGCGACTTTGGCGAGAGCCAATTCAACCGAGCCCTCCAGGCCCGTCGCCAGCCCGGCTCCGCCTTCAAGCCCATCGTGCTGGCTGCCGTCCTCTCCGACCAATGGCCTCAGCTCGGACCGGAGAGCCCAGTCGACGACGACCCGCTGACGCTGGCCGAAGGAGGGCCCAATGGCGGCCCCTGGAGTCCCCGCAACTACGACGGAACCTACGAGGGAACCATCACTCTGCGCCGAGCCACCGAGGCCTCTCGTAATCTGCCCTTCGTACGGCTCGGACTGCTCGCCGGAACCGACCGGGTTCGGCAAATGGCCGCGACCTTGGGGATTGAGAGTCCCTTGTCCGGTGTCCCCTCCCTCAGCATCGGTTCCCAGGAACTGACACTTCTCGACCTGGGACGGGCATATGCCACCTTGGCGGCGGGAGGGCTGCGCCCTGACCCACACCTGATCGAAGGGGTACGAACCGCTGACGGGCAATGGCTCGAACGGCGGCTGCCCCACCGAGAAGCCGTCCTGGACCCCGCCGTCGCTGCGACGATTACTGATCTCCTCGAAGGAGTGGTCGATCGCGGCACAGCCCGCGGGGTTCGAAGCGGGGGGCTCACCCTGCCAGTGGCCGCCAAGACGGGCACGTCCAACGGCGCACGCGACGCCTGGGTGGCCGGCTACACCCCCGACCTAGTGGTCGTCCTTTGGGTGGGACACGATCAGGACAAGAGTCTCGGCCTCCCCTCCTCCCAGGCCGCCGTCCCGATCTGGGCGGACTTTTTCCACCGGATCCAGCCCCTTCTGGCCGGTCACTCCTTCCCCAAGGTCAAAGGACCTGCAACACGGGGCCATGGCAGACAACAGCCAGCGGCGAAGGCAGAGGCCAGACAGCGGCGCCGAGACCTAGAGGCCGAAGACCGGGGCCGACGCCGGGCCGAACGGGAGGCGGAACAGGCCGTCCAGTAGTCGCCAGGGGTGCGAAATTTCCTACGCACCACAGCTCAATTCGGTGCGCACTGTCCTACGCACCCCGCGCCGCCCGATCCGCAACCATCTGATATTGCTTTACTTTTTTGATCCGTGCCTCTTGGCACAAGCATTGCTTAATTAGGGGGCAACCGCATGGTGAGCGGTTTGAGGAATACTGAATATGAGTACCAACCCCACGCGAAACGTGAGCCGCAGCCCATACGAAACCAGCACCGACTGGAGACGGGCCCGGAACATCCTTGCGAAGTCCTTCTACAAAGAGCTGAAGTCCAACGGCTTGGGCGCCCGACAGATCGTCGAGCTCTCCAACGAGTTGCTTCGCCTCGTCTCCGACGACGTCAAGTCCGGCGACAACAACTGGTAAACGACCGATAGCGGTCGCTTCCAGCTCGCTGCGGCGCCGAAGGCCCAAGCCTTCCGGCGCCGTTGGTGTTTAAAGTCGGCCTGAATGAGCCTTCATTCGGACCGCCCCCCGTCTTCCGATCCATCCAGCGAGTTCAGAGTCTTGGCAATCGCGTCCAAGTACTCGGCCTTCATCCGCAGCAGTTCTTCTTTCGTAAAGGCCTCCACCATGCCCCTCATGATGGCGGGCGCCGGGATGTGGGCCACGGTGCACGCGACGAAGGTCAGCCGAGCGCCTACGGCGCAACTCTCGACCAACCAACTGCCCGAGGACTCCATGTCCCCGGCGCCGACGGGTGGAGGCGCCCAGGCCACACACAGGGCAGCCTCGTCACTGGTGTAGATCGACTCGTAGCAGGGCCGAAACTTGACCGGCCCGAAGCCGCGCTCGTCCAGCTGCCAGCGCCACCGGCCCGCACCGTCTACCTCCGTCAGGGAGGCCACACACGGAAAGTGCATTCCCGACCGATAGATGTCGGAAACCAACGCGAAGGCCTGCTGAGGGCTTGCCTTAACCTCTAAGCTCTGCCGCAACTCGACCTGAACCGAAATCATCGGCGAGTAGGGTAGCAGAGGCTCTGGCCGTCTCCTGGCCTGCTAACCTCCTCGCAGATGCGAGCAGGAGCCCCAAGCCTCACCCAGCCTTCGAACCCTCTAGGCCTGCTCCTGGCGTTGCTCGTCTTCGTCTCGCCCGGCTTATGCGGCTTCACAGGTGATGTCGGAGTCGAAGCCGAGTTCTACGCGGGAGTCGGTCTCGGCGAAGTTGCGACCTCGTTCGACATCGACAATTACGGAGAACTCGGCCTCACTGGCCGCTACAAGTTCCGCCACTTCCCGTACGACGACCTCAGTGCTTGGGCTCAGTTCGGCGGCTCCTGGACCACCTTCCCCACCGGCGGCGACTTTGGAAACCAGGTCGTCACCATTCAGGCCATGGGGGGAATCATCCGGCATTGGGGCATCCTCGGCGCAGGACTGGCCTTGTTCGGGGACTCCAGTGGGGTTGGCCCCATGCTGGTGCTCCCTTCCATCCGCATACGCATCGGCGAACACGACCGCATCCAATTCGGCTTCGGGATGATGGACGAAGCGCCCTACCTAAGCGGCGGAGGCCCCCTCCACTGGGAGGGCATCTTCGCCGTACCGTGGGACCGCATCTGGGCCCCACGACTCAAGATTGGAGCGCGCCTCAACCTCTACGCCATCGAGGAGCACTTTCCGCTGGAGCTCTACGGCGGCGCGGAAGCGCGGCTTGGACGGCACATCCGCGTGGCCATAGAAGGCACCTTGGGAGACGGCGGCAGCTTTGGCGACCGCCCCACCTTTTCCTTCGTCGCCAAGGTCGGGGCTGCCGTCGGCAAGGGGACCAAGTCGGAACGTAAGCCGCGTCCCTACAACGACTAGAGCGCGGACCGGTTGGCCCGAGCAGAGCGCAAGAGGCAGAGGCCGCCGAGCTCCAGGTGCGAAGAGAGAAGCTAGCCCTTGACGGCGCCCGCCGTCAGGCCTTCCACCAGCTGCTTTTGCAGAGCGAAGAACAGGGCC
>CAZQTQ010000173.1:0-3353 GCA_964596025.1 uncultured Rickettsiales bacterium | reverse complement strand
AGACTGACCAGAATGGCACCCGCGGCAAACAGCCCCCATTCCGTCGAGCGGTCCCCGACATAGGCCTGGAGTGCCACCGGCAGGGTGAAGGCCGACTCACGCGACAGGAAGGTCGCTGCGAGGATGAACTCGTTCCAGGCCGTCATGAACGAAAACAGTGCGGTGACGGCGATCGCCGGACGCGACAGGGGCAAGACGATGCGGGTGAACAAGACCCAGGGGCTTGCCCCGTCCAAGAGAGCCGCCTCTTCCAGCTCCCGCGGCAGCGTGTCAAAGGTCCCCTTGAGCATCCACACGCAAAACGGAATGGCGGTCGAGGCGTAGCAGAGGACCAATCCCGTCATGCTGTTGAGCAGAGCCAGTTCGTCCAAGAGGATGTACAGCGGAATGGCCATCAGCACCCCCGGGAACATCTGGGTGATGAGCAGCGCGTTCATCCCGGCTTCCCGGCCCGGGAAGCGGAAGCGGGAAAAGGCGTAGGCCGCCGTGCACGAGAAGACGATCCCCACAACGGTCGTCGCGCCAGCCACGATCAGAGAATTGGCGAGCTGCCGCCAGAAGAGAGGCGCACTCAGGAGCGTCTCGAAATTCTCCAGCGAGATGGCCTCAGGCAGTGGGTTGGCGGAGAGCCGGAAGGCAGACGATGGGGTGAGCGCCATTCCCAAGACCCAGAGGACCGGGTAGAGGGTCGCGGCCGAGATCGGCACGAGCAGGAGGTGTCGCCACCAGGTCCGTCGCTTCATGCGCTCTGCCTCCCCAGCCAGGCCTTCGTGCCTGCGGCGTAGAGGAGCAGGATCCCAAAGACCAGCAGGGCGTAGGCCGAGGCATATCCGTACTGGGCTTGGCGGCTAAAGGCCCACTTGTAAGCCTCTGAGATCAGGATCTCGGTGCCACCGTCCGGTTCACCCCCGCTGACGAGGTAGATGATGTTGAACATGTTGAAGGTCCACACGGAACCCAAGACGACAGCGGGAAGAAGGACAGGCCGCAGCAAGGGCAGGATGATGTGGCGGAAGCGGTCCCATGCTCCCGCGCCGTCCACCATCGCCGCCTCTTCGAGGTCCCGAGGAATGCTCTGGAGCGCACCAAGGCAGACCACCATCATGAACGGGAAGCCCAGCCAGGTGTTGGTGCAGACATTTGCGGCAAAGGACGTCACCCAACGCGAAAACCAGGCCACTGGCTCGTAGCCCATGGCCACAAGGACACCGTTGATGGCACCGAACTGCTCGTTGAACATCCCCTTCCAGATGAGGGCCGTGATGTAGTTGGGCACCGCCCAAGGCAGAATCAACAGCACCCGATAGACGCCCTTGAGTCGCATCCAGGGCTCCCGAAGCAAGAGGGCCAGTGCCAGGCCAATTCCCACATGCAGCCCCACGTTTACCGCGGTCCAAAGCACCGTCACACCCAGCGTGAACCAGAACGAGAGAGGATCCCAAAGACCAGTCTCGCGGGCACTCAAGATGGAGACGAAGTGGTCCAAACCCACGAAGGTGAAGCTGCCGTCCCGGTGGGCAAAGAGCGAGACCGACGAACCGACAACAAAGGGTAGGAAGACCACGCAGCCAACGCCCAACGCAGCCGGAAGGAGGTAGAGGTAGGCGTGCCGGGCGGCCACGGCGCGGGCAAACGCCTGGGTCCGACGCGCCCAGAGCACAAAGCCCAGGAGGCCGCAGAGCAGGAGCAGCAACCCGGCAACAACGTAGGGGACTGAGTCTGCCGGCTCCGGAGGCGCCCGAAGGTAGCTCTCGGCCTCTCGCTGCGCCCGCACCAACGCCTCCTCCGCCGTCATCGAGCCGCGCAGAACCGCCCGCAGGGCCCGGCCTGCGGGTTCCCACACCACCCCCATCTCCGGGCGGTTGGGCATGGGAAGCGCGGCATCGGACTGCCGGGCAAAGGCCAAGAGGGCCGGATCCGCCCGCAGCTCGGGAGCCTCCCGGGCGCTTCGGCGCGCCGGGACCTGACGTCCGAGGGCCGCCCGCGTCACTGCAGCAGCCCGACTCGTCAGCGCGGCGCTCACCTTCGCCAGGCCGGCAGGCGAGGCCCGCCCGCCTGCCGCTCGGAAGAGGGCCTCTACCGTCAGGAAGGGACGGAGGGCCTTACCCGTCGCCGCCAGCGGCGGCAGGGGAGCGACCGAAACGCCCGAATCGGGCCGAAGTTCGCCCAGAGCCCAGGGGCCGTTGATCACAAACGCGACCTCGTCCTGCTGCAAGAGCGTCGAGACCATCGCCCCGTCTGCTTCGGCCGGCAGATCCCCCCGCTTGGCCATGGCGGCAATCCCTTCGAAGGCTGCAACCACCTCGGGGCGGTCCAAGAGAACCTCGCCATCGGGGCTCAAGACCCTCCCGCCGTGGGCGTGCACGAGCGCGGCTTGGTAGTAGAGTTCGCCGCCCTCGTAGGCCAGCGGAACCAGACCGGAGCTCCGTCCCCATTCGAGGAGCTCCTCGAGGCTAGAAGGTGGCGAGGGGAAGCGCTCTGGGCGATAAAGCAGAGCAACTGACTTCACGGACAAGGGGACGCCCCACTGCTGCCCCCCGAAGCGAAGCGCGTCGAGGACGGCAGGCGGATAGTCCTCCCGGCTGCCCAACTCCTCCCCGGGGGGAGGGGCAAGCAGGCCAGCCCTCGACCATTCGCCCACCAGTTCGTGTGCTTCGATGAAGAGGTCGGGCCCGTTCCCGCGAGGGATCGCCGCACTGAGTCGGCTCTTGTAGGCCTGACTGGGCACAGCCAGGGTCTCGATCTGTAGATCCGCCGCATCCCGGTTGAAATCGCCAACCAAGTGCTCTAGGGCGGCCCGTTCTGCTCCCCGATAGGCGTGCCAAATGCGCACTACCTCGGTCTCGCTGACCTCTTGGCCCCCACAACCAACAAGGGCCGCGCCTAGGACAAGAGACAGGGTAATTAGCCTGCGAATGCAGCGACTTCGCGCCCCCACGAAATGTCCCCTACATCGCCGCCTGGCCCAAGAAATAGGCAAATCGTTGCCAGAAGAGGTCCATGGGGATGTCGTTCTGGAAGATCCCGCTCCCCACGGCACACAAATCACGCCGATAGCCCCTGTCGATGGCAGAAAGCGCGACACCGCCCCGCCTCTGACAGCTTCCGATGAACAGCCCCTCGAAGAGACCCGCGTTGCGGGCTACCGGGTCGACCATTCTGGAGGGAACCTCAATGTAGGAGACCAATCCCCGGCCGCCGAGGAAGGTACCGCCGTCGCCCAACCCCGACTCAAAGAGCCGGACGACAGCCGACTTCACAAAGGACGGTGCTGCGACCCTCAAGACGTCGCGGAAGACAAGCGACAGGGCATCGCGACCCCGGTCGGCCTCTTCCATGCGGCGTATGAAGCG
>CAZQTQ010000172.1:0-8654 GCA_964596025.1 uncultured Rickettsiales bacterium | reverse complement strand
TGCCGTCTCAAGACTGTGGATGAGGGACTTGAAGACCCAGGCTCCGCTGGCGTCGCCCAGGGCAGCTTCTGCGTTGCGTTCGGGGTGGGGCATCATCCCAAGTACCCTGCCGTTCTCGCTGAGAATGCCGGCGATGTTGTTGATGGAGCCGTTCGGATTGGAATCGGCGCCCTCGCTGCCGTCTCGGGCTGCGTAGCGGAAGGCCACACGCCCCTCCCCTTCCAGGGCCTCGAGCACCTTGGGTTCTGCGAAGTAGCAGCCCTCGCCGTGGGCGATGGGTGCCACGATGGACTCGGGGCACAGGGAGGTCCACGGTGTCTGTCCGTTGGCAACCGCCAAGGTGGCGTCTTCGCAGATGAATTGGAGGTTGCGGTTGCGCAGGAGCGCTCCCGGGAGAAGTCCCGACTCGCACAGCACTTGGAAGCCGTTGCAGATCCCCAGTAGGTAGCCACCGCCTTGGGCGAAAGCGACGATTTCCTCGAGGATGGGAGAGAAGCGTGCGATGGCGCCGCAGCGGAGGTAGTCCCCGTAGGAGAATCCGCCGGGCAGGATGATGCAGTCCACGTCTCCCAGGTCACGGTTCTTGTGCCAGAGGAGGGTGGCTTGGTGGCCCAGGACCTCGGACACGACATGGACTGCGTCCCCGTCGCAGTTGCTCCCAGGAAAGGTGACCACACCAAAGTGCACGGCGGCTCCCTCAGTCCACGAGGTCGATGGTGAAGTCTTCGATCACTTCGTTTGCGAGAAGCTGCTCCGCCATTTGGCGGGCCCGGTTCAGAGCTTGGTCCCGGCCCTCGACGCCGTCGAGCTTCAGGTCGATGACTTTGCCGACTCGAACGTCCTGCACCTCGCCAAAGCCCAGGTGCCGGAGCCCCTCGGCCACGGCTTGGCCCTGAGGGTCGAGTACGCCCTTGCGGGGCACAACGTGGACGCGAATTCGCACGACTCCTCCGTTCCCTAGAGGCTCAGGGCGTCTGAGACCAGCCCAGCTACGCGGGCATAGGTCTCTTCAACCTGACCCAAGTCCCGCCGGAAGCGATCCTTGTCCATCTTCTCGCCTGTCTTCAAGTCCCAGATGCGGCAGCCGTCGGGTGTGATCTCGTCGGCGAGCAAGATGTTCCCTTCGCTGTCGGTTCCAAACTCAAGCTTGTAGTCGACAAGGGAAATGCCCAATTTGTGCCAAAACTCGACAAGGATCTCATTGATCTTCATCGTCATCTCGTTGCATTGGTCCAGCGTATTGGAGTCGCAGTAGCCAAGAATCTCGACACATTGACGGTTGATAAGCGGATCACCTAGATCGTCGTCCTTTACGAACCACTCCAGCAACGGACGCGGGAGGTCTGGGCCTTCTTCGAGGCCATAGCGCTTGGCGAGCGAGCCTGCGACCCGGTTCCGCACCACGAACTCGACCGGGATGATCGTGAGCCGCTTGACTAGCTGCTCCCTCTCCGAGCTCAGGTCCACCAGATGGGTCGGAAGCCCTTTGGACTCGAGCATCCGGAAGATGCGGGTCGAGATCTGGCAGTTGAAGACGCCCTTGTCCTTGATGGTCCCCTTCTTGACGCCGTTGAATGCGGTGGCGTCGTCCTTGAAGTACTGCAAGAGGAGGTTGGGGTCCTCGGTTTCGAAGAGGACCTTGGACTTGCCCTCACTGATCTTATTGCCACGAACCGCCATGTCAGTCTCCAAATACGCGGTTGAACAGGAAATCACGGTGTTGAATGAAGGCTTCGGGATCGAAGACTTCGTCGAGCTTTTCAGGGCCGAGACGTGCGCTCAGCTGGGGGTCCGCTTCGACCAGAGTGCGGAGGTCGCCCTCGCCGGCCCAGACCCGCATCGCTTGGGTCTGAATGAGGGCATAGGACTCCTCACGGGTCAGGCCCGACTCTACCAATGCGAGGAGGATGCGCTGGGAGTAGTGGATGCCGCCCAGCATGTCGAGGTTGCGCTGCATGTTCTCGGGGTAGACGATCAGCCCCTCGACGACCCGCAAGAGGCGCCCCAGCATGAAGTGTGAGGCGATGCAGGCGTCGGGACCGATGACGCGTTCGACCGAACTGTGGCTGATGTCGCGCTCGTGCCACAGGGCGACGTTTTCCATCGCCGGCAGGGCATAGGAGCGGACGAGGCGGGCCAGGCCGGTCATGTTCTCGGTGAGGATGGGGTTGCGCTTGTGGGGCATGGCACTGCTGCCCTTTTGCCCCTTGGTGAACTGCTCCTCCGCCTCCCGCACCTCGGTGCGCTGCAGATGGCGCACTTCAACAGCAAAGCGCTCTATCGAGGAGGCGAGTAAGGCCAATGCAGCGAAGAACTCTGCGTGTCGGTCCCGCGGGATGACCTGGGTGGAGACGGCCGCGGGCTCGAGACCCAGCTTGGCGCAGACCTGTTCCTCAACGCGGGGGTCGACAAAGGCGAAGGTGCCGACTGCCCCGGAAATCTGGCCTACAGAGATGGCCTTGCAGCCCCGCTCCAGCCGGATCCGAGCCCTCCGAAACTCGTCCCAGAAGCCCGCGAGCTTGAGCCCGAAGGTCGTCGGTTCTGCGTGGATCCCGTGGCTTCGCCCGATGCACGGCGTGTCCTTGTGTTCGAAGGCCCGGACCTTGAGCGCTGCCAATACGCGGTCGAGTTCGACAAGGATGAGCTCTCCTGCTTCCTTCATCTGCACCGCAGTGGCCGTGTCCAAGACGTCGGACGAGGTCATCCCCTTGTGTAGGAAGCGCCCCTCCTCTCCGATGTGCTCGTTCACGCAGGTTAGGAAGGCGATGACGTCGTGTTTGAGGGTCGCCTCAAGCGCATCGATCCGGTCTAGGTCGAAGTCCGCCCGCTCCCGACAGGCCCGCGCTGCCTCGACCGGCACTTGGCCCAAGCTGGCCATGGCCTCGCAAGCGAGGAGTTCGATTTCCAGGAGGATCCGGTAGCGGTGCTCCCGGGACCAGATGGCCGCCATCTCTGGGCGGCTGTAGCGGGGAATCACGTCAGCTCCGGGCTCTGGGGCCGTCGGTGGGGGGGGGCAAAATGAGGGTGGGGGGCCCCAGTACGGGAAGGGCGCGGAGTGTACCAGCGGCATTCGGCCCCCGCTACGGCGAAGCGCCAAGCAGGAAAATCAGGTGAGCAGCACTTCAGTGGGCTCGTCTTGGTGGGCGAGATGCAGCTGCACCTGGGCTCTGGCCCCTCCCGCGATCAAGGCGGCGTCCGCCGCGCTCTGTGCCAGAGATGGCCGGTTGTTCTTCTCGCTGAGATGAGCGAGAACGACGTGTTCGAGGCCATCTCCCAGGACTGCAGCGAGGAGCTGGCCGGCCTGATCGTTGCTGAGGTGGCCGTGGCGTCCCCGGACCCGCTGCTTGAGATGCCAGGGGTAGGGTCCATCCAGGAGCATGCGGAGGTCGTGATTGAACTCCAGGAGAATGAGCTGGCAGCGGCGCAGCTTGTCGACGACCAGAGGGTTGATGGATCCAAGATCGGTCGCAATCCCCAGCCGACAGCCTTCGGCCGTCAGCACGAAGCCCACGGGGTCAACGGTGTCGTGCGGTACCAAGAAGGGCTCGATGTGGAGGCCCCCCACGGAAAATGCGACTCCTGGCTCGAACCGGCGGACCTCGATTGCTGATGGCAGTTGCACCTCGGACTGGCAGGCCTCCGTCATGTAGACGGGGAGATCCAGCCGTCCGGCAACGACCCGTAGGCCAGCGGTGTGATCGCTGTGTTCGTGGGTGACGAGGATGGCCTCTAGACAAGAAGGATCGACCCCGAGTTGGTCCAGTCGCAGCCGCACTTGCCGCAAGGACAATCCGCAATCAACCAGAACTCCACGCCGCCCCACTAGCACCACGGAGACGTTTCCTTTGCTTCCAGATCCTAGGTTGATGAAGCGGACAGGCTTGCGAAACAGGTCGAGGTTACCGATCATTGGTGAGTCTGAATCCTAGCCCAGCGGGTATGGTTGCGGATGGGGGTTCTTGGGGATGACGGCAAGGCAGTGCCCCAACTGTGGATTTCAGGTTTTTCCGGGTGTTGTGGCCTGCCACCGGTGCAAGTACGACTTCATTTTGGGTCGAATGCCCGATGCTGGCAGCTCGGAGAAGTTCTCCAGGAACCAAGCCGCCGTGCTGGCGATCGCCCTGGCCGCCCTCGTCGGCATCCTATTCGCCCTTCTCGGCGGAGAGAAAGCCGAGGTGGTGGCGGATGCCCATCCCTGTGAACTGCGCCTAGCGGAACTCGTCCCCTTGGTGCAGGGCGCCAGGAAGAGGGGTAATGCGATCCCATCCTGCGAAGCGACCCCGCCGGAGGACCGTTCCTGCTGGCTGCCGGCCGGCGTGCCGCAGTCCTCGCTGGACAGCGAGGTGGGGCTAAGTTTCACGCTGACACCGACCGCCACTGGATTTCAGGTGGAGTGCTTCCAGGACGCCGATGGCGACGGGGTTCCGGCCGTGTACCGAGCAAATCCTTCGGTGGCTGCGGTGCGCCTCAGCGACGCTTCGATTCGCTAGACCCACCCACGATCAGAGCATTCGGCGCGGGCTGAGCCAGGGCGGGGTCGGGTGAGGGTCCCTTCGCCCAAGAAGTCCGCAGCTCAGGGATCGCGCCGCCTCGGCGATGGCGGAGAGTCCCCAGCCCGACCAGCCACCAAGGCAGTGAATCCGCGGCATTCCCGGCAACGACCCGACCAAGGGCAGGCCGTCGCAGCTGCCGGTGGCGATCCCGCACCAACTGCGCCCCACCGTTCCGGTCTGGGACTCAGGAAGGTGTTTGGAGAGAAAGGCGCGCTGGGCGCTCAGCACTTGGGGAACGATGTCTCCGCAGGCGGTCTCCCCTGCCCCCAACTCCGGACCTTCTGCCCATCGACAGCCGACGAACTCCAGCGAAGTGCCCCGGGGAATCCATGCCTCGAAGCGGTGGCGGGCGAGCCCGGGTTGGAGCTTGGAGTCGCCGCTCAGTCCGTTTAGCTCCAGACCGTGGAGTCGCAAAGGATAGAACTTGTCGTCGAACCAGGGGTGAGCGGCGACCGACCGGTGGCCGCAGGCGACGACGAGGAGTTCTGCTTCGAAGCACTGATTGTCGGGGGTGACCGCCGACATGCGCCCTGAGTCCGCAGAGTCGACCGAGGCGGTGGCCTCTACCCAGCGGCACCGCTTCTGCACTGAGGCCCTGAGCGCCGCAAGGAGAGCGATGGGATCGACCAGAACATCGTCCGGTAGATGCAGCCCCCCCTGTACACCGCGGAGGCCCTGCTCGTGGAGCAGTTGCCCACCACTGCGGAGCTCGGGTGCTGCTCCCGTCCAGCGCGTCAAGAGCTCTGCTGAGGCCTGCCACTCGCTCCACTCGGCCTCGTCCACGGCGACTCGCCAGCTGCCGGACGCTTCAAGGGGCTGGTGGTGGCGCTCCGTGGCGGCTTGAAGGCCACCGACGGCCCGCCCTGACCACTCCCACAGGGACTGCGCCGCCGGCTCGCCGAGAGCCTGGGCGAGGCGTGCTGGACTGTCGAGCCCTCCCTGGGCCACCAGGCCCAAGGAAGCCGCGGACGACGAAGACGAAGCGCCAGGCTCCCCTCCGAGGACGAGTACGTCTGCAGAATCGGCCAGCTCATCGGCCAAGAGGAGGGCCGAGAGGCCGCCGCCGAGGATGGCGATGTCGGCGGGAGAGGTGGTCAGCGGCTTGCCTCGGGCCGGGGCTACTTGACCCGGTAGCCATCCAGTTCGTTGTTGAAGATCCAGGCCACGACGTCGCCGATCTTCAGGTCCACCGGCAGGTAGGTTGCCCGCGACACCCCAGCAGAGCCCTTTTGCGCCAGCTCACGGCGAGCCACTTCCATCCGTCGAAATCGTTCCTGCCAGCGGCGCATGTTGCTGGGCCTCAGGTCGATCCACCCCCGTTGAGCCCATGCGTCGACTTGCGCCGGATCCGAGAGGGCCGCGACCTTCTTCTTGCCCTTGATCTCCGGAACCTTGATGAGGGGGCCACGGAGGATGTCTTTGCCGTTGGGCAGGAGGATGGGAATCCCGATAGAGACGGCTTGCTGTGCGACTACAGAGTCTTCGAGTTGCGCTGCAAGGACCTTGGCCACTTCCTCCGGATCCCGTGTGCCACCCTGGCCGTCTTCGACTGAGGCCAGAAGCGCTGCACCAAAAGCATTCTTGAGCATCCACGACTCAAAGAGCAGCTTGCTCAGCTCGGGAGGGCCAAGGTCGCCCAGGGCGATCGACGGGATTCCATTCTTGTCTTCGAGCCGCTGAAGGTCCTTCATGGCGACCTGCCGTAGCTGACCGGCGCGGTAGGACGAGGTCATGACCGCCCCGTCGAGGACGGCGATGATGTCCTTGCCGGTGTTCCCACCGGCCAACTCAACCACAATGCGGTGTGCGATCTCCTCAGGGGTCACGAACTCCATCTGCAGCAGTGCCGAGATGGCGCCGAACTCGCCTTTGGCGAAGAGGCCGTTCTCGCCGGTGTTGACTACGGTCAGCTCAAGGTTGCTGCCTGTGCCCCCGTAGCCCCCAGGCTCTTCGCGGGTGTTGAGCTCGGTCAAGGCCTGGGTATCGACGAGCTTGGGGCGGTACAAGGGCTTGGGGCGCCCGCCTCGTTCCGCAATGGTGCGAACCTCGACCGCGCGGTAGCCGATCATGGCCGCAGGCTTGATCTCCTTGACCACGGGGGCGCCAGGTGTGCGAGCCAAGAGGAAGAGCAGGCCGGTATGCGAGAACGCCACCGCGTTCTTGGCGAGCAGCGTGCGGCTCGGTTTGTCCTCGCTGTGGGTGTACGGGATGTTGAGGCCCATTCCACCGGTGCCGGTGGTGCCGACCTTGACGTAGATCGCGGTGCCGGAATCGACGGTGGCTCGGTGCAGGATGCGGACGTGCCGGATGATCTGCGGCATCGACTGGGCCAGAAGCCCGGTCTCTAGATCCTCGTTGAGGTCGGGGGTCGACTCCAAGTGGCCTGCCGCCCGAAGTTTGCCGAGGTCGTCGCGCAATCGGGCGGTGCTCTCAAAGACGTCCTGGTAGGAGATGCCGGTCGCGGTGTTGACGCAGTCGACGATGGCGTCGGGTTGGTGTTCGCGGATCAGGCAGGCCATCTGGTTGGTTTTGTAGGCTGCCTCGAAGTCGCCGAAGATGAAGTCCAGAAGGCGGGCCCGTCGGTCGTCGTCGTGGAGAATGTCACCGCGGCTTAACTCTGCGAACTCCGACGGTACGAAGAGGTTTCCCCAGGCAGCAACCCACTGGACCTCAGGGTGCTCAGTGCCGAGCTCGGCGACTGCGGCTTCCGCTTCTGTGCGGGTCAGCGACGCGACGATGACCCGCTCAGGTGCCAGATCCCGGGCGAGCCGGCGGCAGGTCGCCATGCCAACCAGACCGGCACCACCGAAGAGTAGGAAGGTCGAGAACTTTCGATACACGGCACCCTCCGGGCCAAGAGGCGGCCGACTATACCAACGTCAAGTGGACGAGCAAGCGGTGGGGACAAGCGGCCTGATGTAGGCTTGCGCCGTCCATGGCCACTCTCTCTCTCCGAGACTCCTGGCTGCGCCCCCTGCGGGAACTCGGCCGCTTCGGGTCCTTCGGTCTTTCGGCCGGAGAGAGCTTTGTTATGGGCCGGTGGTCCGTAAAGGAAGTCTTTCACCACGCATCTCAGGTGGCCACCCGCTGCTTCCTGCCCGTCCAGGTGACCATCTTCCCCTTCGGCGCGGTGATCGGCCTGCAAGGCATGCGGATCCTGGACCTCTTCACGGCCCATCGCCTCCTGTCGAGCCTCATGGCCCTCTTCGTGATCCGCGAACTGGCCCCGGTCCTCGCGGCAGTACTCGTTGCGGCGCAGGGCGGGTCGTCCTTTGCTGCGGAGCTGGGAACGATGAGGACCAAGGAGGAGATCGACGCCACCGAGGTGATGGCCGTCGACCCCATTGGTTGGCACGTTGTCCCGCGCATCCTCGCCATGACCGCGATCGTTCCGCCCTTGACCATCGTGGCCAGTGCCTTGGGGATCCTGGGGGGCTACGTGGTCGCTGTGCACGTCTACGACCAAAGCGCTGGGGTGTTCTACGCCCATCTCGCCGAGAGCATTGGTCTCTACGACCTGGTCTGCGCGGGCGCTAAGGGCGCAGTCTACGGATTCCTCCTGGGCTTGGTCGCTACCTACAAGGGCTACACCGTGACCGGTGGAGCGGCGGGCGTCGGCCGCGCCGTCAACGACACCGTGGTCACCTCCGTCGTGTCCATTCTTGTCTGCAACTACTTGCTCAGCTCGCTGTTCTTCGGAGGGGTGGGGGGATGATCCGGGCAATACGAAGCTTCTTCGCAGACGTTGGGACCTACGGGCTCTTCGTTCTGGACTGCCTGAAGAGCACGTTGCGCAACGGAGTTCGTTGGGAGCGCGTTGTCGACGAGGCGTACAAGCTGGGAGTTAAGGCCTTCCCGGTGCTGGCGACGATGGCGGTCTTCGTGGGGACCAACCTTGCGATCCAAGGCCACGCCGCCTTTGGCACCTTGGGAGCTCAGAACATGGTGGGCATGTTCGTAGCTCTCGCCGGGGTGCGTGAGGTCTGCCCTCTCCTCGCGGCCACGATGGTGGCGGCCAAGGGCGGGACGGAGATGACGGCTCACCTGGCGGTCATGCGCACCAAGGAGCAGATCGACGCACTCGAGGTGATGGCGATCGAT
>CAZQTQ010000171.1:0-8661 GCA_964596025.1 uncultured Rickettsiales bacterium | reverse complement strand
GGATGAGGGAGTCGCCCTGGACGTAGTGTTCTTGACCCTCGACCTGGACGAGGCCGAGGAAGAGCGAGGTGCGCACCCGGTCTTGCTCGGCGGGACTGAGGCTCTCATAGAGCTCCTCTAGGACTTCAGTGGCCGGCTGACCGTCCAACTCGTAGAGGTAGGTGCCCTCGCAGCGGGTGGCTACGTAGGGCCGGCCAATGGGGCGGCAGCCCTGGGCCACGATGGTGTCCACGACGACGTTGCCGCAGAGACCGATGCCGACGACGCCGGTCGGGTGGAGTTCGTCGCCTAAGTAGAGAACGTTGCCTCCGGGGTGACGGGCCCCGCTCGCCAATCCGCCCACGCAGACGGCATTGGGCCAGGCAGCTTCTAGGCTCGAGATGATGCCCTCTCCGTCGCAGGTAAAGGGCTCCGGCAGCAGGAGGAAGGCAGGATCGCTGTCTTCGCCGAGGCTCAGGTGCTTGTAGAGGCCGAAGGGGCTGACCAGCACTTCAGTGATGGCTTTGGGGTCGAGGTGGAAGGGGTGGAGTTCGACTCCTGGCAGGGAGGCGGCGGCCAGAGCGACGCCTGGGCGGTCTTCCAGCTCCTCCCCCGCGCCCAAGACGCCACCAGCGGAGCAGCCCAGCAAGAGGGCGTCTGGGAAGGCGTCTGAGAGGGCCTTGGGCACGAGCTCGTAGTGAGCGGCGTAGTGCGGCGTGACGAAGGCGACGAGGAGATCGCAGGAATCGTCGCCCATTCCTTCGCGCAGGGAGGCGATGGCCGCCTCCAAGGCCTGATCGAGTCGCGTGCCGGTTCCCGTTGCCGATGCCCACTTCATGACGACTCCCCACCGCATTGGCGGCGAACCGAGTGTACTTGTCTGAGCCGCTGTGGGGGAGGGAGAAGCCACTCTGCTTCCCGCTGATTCTCAGGCTGCGGCCTGTCTTGGGCGCCGCAGGACCCTTGGCATGGAAGCAAGGGTTGTGGAATCATCGGGGGGTGGTGAGAGACGACGTCCGAGAACCAGATTCCTGGTCCGCGCTCCTTGCAGTGTTACTCCTGAGCCTGGGCCTCGCCTGGGCTCCGGCGGGCTGCATTGGGGTCTGGCCGGACGCTCGCAACGACGATGCTTCGGCGGGGGACGACGATGATTCGACAGGGGGCGACGATGACTCGGCGGGGGACGACGACACCTCGGTAGGAGACGACGACACCTCGGTAGGGGATGACGACACCACGGTGGGGGACGACGACACCTCGGCGGGGGACGACGACACCTCGGCGGGGGACGACGACACCTCGGTGGGGGACGACGACACCTCGGTAGGGGATGACGACACCTCGGTAGGGGATGACGACACCTCGGTGGGCGACGACGACACCTCAGTGGGCGACGACGACACCTCGGTAGGGGACGATGACACCTCGCTGGGCGACGACGACACCTCGCTGGGCGACGACGACACCTCCGTTGTGAACACTGCGCCCCCGAGTCCTGGGATCTCCATTACTCCTGCTGCCTTCTTCGAGCCTGGTACCCAGGACCTCGTCTGCAGCATCGATACGCCCTCGGTCGATCCCGACGGCGATACGGTCACCTACAGCACCTCTTGGACCGTGGACGAGTTCCCTCCAGGCAGCCCGGTGGCCTACACCGCAGCCACTACCACGAGTGTGCCCGGAGATACCGTGCCCTCGGGCGACACGGACCCCATGGATCAATGGGCTTGTGCGGTTGTCGCATCCGACGGTACCGACACCAGCACTGCGGCCACTGCAGAGCGAGGAATCGCTGTCAGCGACTTCAGCCTCGTCGACCAAAACGACAGCTCGATCAGCTCAGGTATGCCGGTCTCGCCCCGGGACTACCTCGCCAAGGTCTCCGGCTGGTACTTCGGGCACGCAACCTGAGGCTACTGCCGTGCCCAGTATGAGCACTTGAACACCATGCAAGACGAGCTGGACACCAACTACCCGGCCCTAGACATCGAGATCCTGGGCATCAATCAGGTGGGCTTCAGCGCAGACAACAGCGTCATTACCGCCCTGGGAGACATCCCGTGGCTGCAGGACACGAGCAGCGAGGACGTTTGGGGCACCTGGGGAGTCACCTATCGAGACGTCGTCGTCTTGAACACCGACAACACCGTGTATGCGGTCTACAACGTGACGGCGAACAGCCTCGGAACCGCGAGCAATTACACCGCGTTGCTGAACCTCTTTTTGGCGGCGGCGGGCAACTGAGCCGCTTCAGCTCCGGCGCTTGCGCCGTCGGAACGCCCACCCCACGAGCAGGACCCCGCCCAACGCTGGCCAGCGGGGCTTAGCCCCATCTCGCAGCACGATCGTCGACCCGCAGGCACAGCCCTCGATCGCGTCTTCCAGGGCCTCGGAGCCGTCCGAAAACGGGTCTTGGTTGTCGGCCGGTGCGTTCAAGAGGAAGGGCGTAGCCCAGTCGGAACTTGCACCCATCTCGTCGGTGGCCCGCGCTGACCAGTAGAGGGCTCCGCTGAGGTCTTGGTCCACGGTCCAGCCCGTTTCGGTTTCGGGGTCGCTTCCACCTGTACCCATCAGAGCCCCCAACTCTTCGGCCACGACCTCGCTCAGGGCCTCGTCTCTGGCTACGACGAAGTCGATGTAGGCGGCATCGCCCTCTGGGTCGGCCCCGTGTCCGACCACGAGATCGAGGCGGGAGTCCAGCAGATCTTCACCGTCGGCCGGACGCAGCAGGGTGGGGACGGGCGGGGCGTTGTTGTCTCCCCGGACAAAGAAGCGGATCGTCGCGAAGTCCGAGGCGACACCGTCCGGGTCTTCGGCGCGGGCTCGGGCGTAGGTCCACTGGTCCTCCGGCAGAGCTTCAGCGGGGCTCAGGGTGTAGCTGACCTCCCCACTGTCCGTCCCCTCGACCATCCAGCTCAGGGTGTCCTGGCTGTCGAAGGACAGGACGGAACTCAGCTCAATCCGGTACTCGAGGGGGCTGCCTTCGGGATCGACAGCTTCCGTGAGGATCAGCGTTGGAGTGGTGCTCTGGACCTCGGATTCGTCGACGGGGTCAACCCAGACAACCGCTCCTGGCGGCGCGTTCTCTTGCGAATAGAAGAAGCGGACGGCGTCGCTCCACGCGCCGACGGTGCTCTCGGCGTCGCTTGCCCGCACCTGCCACCGGTACCAAGCGTCTTCGGTGAGCCCCTCGGTCATGGTCCAACGGAGTTCCTCACCTGCGGCAACGGTGCCCCCGGCCAGCGTCTCTTCGCTCAAGTCCGGCGAGATTTGGACGCTGTAGTCGACAGCGCTCCCCTCGGGGTCCGTCGACGCGGCCCACTCAACGGCAGGCTCAGCCGCACCAACGAGGTCGCCCTCCAGGGGAGACGTGATCACGGGAACCGTCGGTGGGTCGTTTACAGCATTCACCCAGAAGCTGGCCAGCTCGCTCCACGGGCCCTCTGTGTAGGCGTCCGACGCCTGGGCCCGCCACCAGTAGCTGCCGTTCTCGGTTAGTACCGTCGTGGGCATCCAGTCGGTCTCGCCGCCCGTGCCCTCGGCGATTCCGTTGTCGGAGTCAACGGCCTGGGTCATCGCCTCGTCGGCCCACACCTCGTAGGCATAGCTCAGGGTGTCGCCCTGGGGATCGCTGGCGTTGATGACGATCAGACTCGGGCTTACGGTCGGGGCCTCGGCGTCGTCGATGGGGCTCGAGGGCGTGGGCGCAGTGGGACCGTCGAAGCTCGCCGGGTCGGTTCCGGCCTCGAACTCGTCCAAGTTGCTCATCCCGTCGGCGTCGGCGTCGCCTGCGGCGTCGGTGGGGTCGCCTGGGTCCAGGCCCTGGAGCGTCTCCCAGGTGTCGGCCATGCCGTCTTCATCTACGTCTACGAATTCGATGGAGATGGTCCAACTCTGGACGTCTTCGCCCCCGTCGCCGTCGGATACGACGAGCGTGATGGTGGCGGTGGCAGCCAGGCTCTCGGTGTAGCTCGGGGTCCAGGAGAGGGCGCCAGTCACTACATCAAGGACCATCGAGGTCGGGGCGCTCGCGCCGAGCGTCCAGCTCAAGGTGTCGTCGCCGGGCTCATCGACCGTGGGCTGATAGCTGTACTCGACGTTCTCTTCGGCCACGCCCACGGGGAAGGAGGTGAAGTTCGGGGCCACGTTGCTGACGGCGACGCTCATGGAGGTGCTGGCAGCGCCGCCGTCGTCGTCGGCTGCAGCAAAGGTCACGGTGTAGCTTCCCTCGTCCGCGAAGGCGTGGGTAGCCGTCTCTCCGGTCCCTACGGCGCTGCTGTCGCCCCAGTCCCAGATCAAGCTCAGGGTTGCCGCGTCTGCTGAGCTCGGGTCGGTCGCGGCTCCGGTGAAGGTCAAGACCTCGCCCTCGTCCGCGCTGGTCGGGCCAGAGGCTGAGGTGATGGTCGGAACGACGTTGGCCACCGAACAGGTCGTGCTGGTGGTCGCGCTGGCGCTGGAGTCGTCTTCGACGGTGACCGTGACCGAGTAGCTGCCGTTGTCGGCGTAGCCGTGCGAGACGGTGGTTCCTGTGACGGGGGCGGTGCTGTCGCCAAAGTTCCAGGTGGTGGTCAGTACGTCGTTCGGTCCGGGATCGTCGACTGTGGCCGAGAAGCTCCCGCTGGCCCCCTCGTCCATGCTGCAGGCGGCGAGCGCCGCCACCGTCGGCGCGCCGTTGCTGACGACGACCGTGTACTGGGCGGAGGCAGTCCCGCCGTCTCCGTCGTCGACGCTCACGGTAAGGGTGTAGCTGCCCTCGTCGTCGTAGCTGTGGGTGGTGGTTGTGCCGCTGCTCGTGCTGCTGCTGTCGCCCCAGTCCCAGCTGTAGCTGAGTGTGTCGGCGCCGGCGTCGGTGGACGCGGCCGAGAAGCTCAGGACATCACCTTCGGTAGCGGTAGAAGGTCCGCTGATTGCTGGAGCCGTGGGGGCCGTGTTGCTGATGGTGACAGTGGCCTGTTGCGTAGTGGAGCCAGCGTCGTCGTCGGTGACGGTCAAGGTGACGGTGTAGCTGCCTTCGTCGGTGTAGGCGTGGGTGGCGGCAGCTCCTGTGGTCGCTGCCGTGCTGTCGCCCCAGCCCCAGCTGTAGGTGAGCGTGTCGGCGCCGGGGTCGCTTGCTGCGCCCGAGAAGGACAGCTGCTGGCCCTCGTCGCCGTTCGAAACCGACATCGAGGTGATGGTCGGCGACACGTTGGCGATGGCCACCGTAGCGGTCTGGTACGTGCTGCCGCCGTCGCCATCGGTGACACCGAAGGTCACGGTGTAGTTGCCGTTGTCGGCGTAGCTGTGGGTGGCCGACGCGCTCGAAGCCGAAGGCGTGGAGTCCCCCCAGATCCAGCTGTAGTTCAGGGTGTCGTTGCCGGGATCGGTGGCAGTGCCCACGAAGCTCAGGGTCGTGCCCTCGTCGCCGGAGCTCGGAGCGGAGAGGGAGTCGATGACCGGTGCTGCGTTGGCGATGGTGATGGTGGCGCTCGCGCTGTCGCTGCCCCCATCGCCGTCCGTGACCGTCAAGGTCAGGCTGTAGCCGCCCTGGTCGTCATAGGCGTGGGTGGGGGTTGCGCCGCTGCTGCTGGGGCTGCCGTCGCCCCAGACCCATTGGTAGTTCAGGCTCTCCGGGCCGGGCTCCGTGACGCTTGCGGAGAAGCTCAGGGTGTCGCCCTCGTTGCCGTTGGGGGCGACCAAGGAGGTGATCACCGGAGCCACGTTTTGGATGGTGATGGTGGCGCTTACGTCGTCCTGCTGGCCGAAGGGGTCCGCGGCTTGTGCCCCGATGGTCACGCTGCTCGGTCCGTTCAAGCTGCCAGTGCTGAAGGTGTAGCTCGCGCCGGTAGCGTTGTCGAAGTTCCCGTCGTTGTCCGTGTCCCACGAGACGGTCACGCTCGTGCCGGTGACGGTGGGGGTGAGTACGACGCTGTCTCCCTCGTTGACGCTTACATTGGCCAGGCTGATTGTGGGGGCGACGGGGAGGGCGATCACCCCATCGCTGGCCACCTCGGTGTCGTTTAGGGCGCCGTCGACGGCACGGAGGGTCACGTAGTAGGTCGTCCCGGCGACCAGCGTGAGCCCTGTCGCACTGGCCTGGGTGGCGGTGCCGACCGAGGTGTAGTTCTGAATGCCGGTGCCACCCGGGCTGGTGCCAATGGCCCAGGCGTACTGGGTGATTCCGCTGCCGGTATCGGAAAAACCGGACCAGTTTGCGTCGATCTGGCTCAGGCTCGACTGTTGATCGATGTCCTGGCTGGGCCCGTCGTTCACCGTGCCGGCGGCGGGGGGGATGGTGTCGATATCCCAGGTGTAGTCCGCAGTTGGGGACTCGAGGTTGCCGGTCGAGTCCGTCGCGCGTACCTCGAATACGTGGGCGCCATCGTTGATGGATGACCAGGTGTGGGGAGAAGTGCAGTTTCCCCAGCCCACGGAGTCTTGATTGCATTCGTAAGTGCAGCCGCTCTCATTGGCGGCAAAAATGAAGGTCGCGAAGTCGTCTGAGCTGATCGCGTTGGGGCCGCTGGAAAAGGTCGTTGTGGGTGCGGCGCTGTCGCTGAGGCAGTGCTCGATTTCTACGTTGTCGTACCAGTTCTGTTGGTTCCAGTGGGTGGTCCAGCAGTCGTAGGTCCCCAGGTAGACGGTGAGCGTTCCGCTTCCGTTGACATCAGTCTCCGAGAAGGAGTCGGTGAAGGTCTGCCAGCCGGAATCGTAGGTTCCGCCGGCGACCATGTACTCGGAAATGATGTCGCTTCCGTCGGCGCGCTCGACCGTGATGTGGGCGTTGGTGACCCCGGACGTGTCGAGGTCAGAAGTAGCCCGGTAATCGACCACGATGCTGGCCGAATCGCCGATCGAGAAGGTCTTGACCATTCCGTTGAAGGTGCAGCCAGCGCTGTCACCGGAGATGTGGGCGTTTCCGCCGCCGTTGGACAGGCCGTAGGCCCCTGTCTGTGCCCAGCCCTGCAAGGTCCCGTCGTCGAAGTCGTCGAGCTCGACGGTGCAGGCGGCCAGTTGAGCCTGGCCGGCCACGACGAGGGGGGGGGCTTCAGTCTCTGCAACGAATGCCGGGGGCGCGCCCGGCGCAGCGCAGGCGAACAGTCCCAGGGAGCAGCTGGCTGCCAGCAGGGTGGGAGATCGGCGGGTTGGTAGGCGGACGAACAAAGGCGACCCCTCGGCGCAAATCTAGCACCGAGACGGCTCAGGCCAAATAGGCGTCTTGGGCCCAGCTGCTCGGATCGCCCCTTATCTCAGGTTTTACGGCTGGGATTCTGCCGGGCCGAAACAGGCTTGGGGTGGCCTCCACCCCCCAAAGCAGGCCTCCAATTCCAGGGCCGCAGCGATACAGAGGTGGTCCTGTCCTGGACCACCCACCACTTGCAGGCCCAAGGGCAGGCCGTCCCGACCGAGCCCCATGGGCACCTGGGTGGCCGGAACCTCCATCACATTCCATATCGCACAGTAGACGGGGTACAGGGGATTGAGCAGGGGCCGGTAGTGCGGGGGCGCGGGCTGGGGGTAGGAGGGGTAGAGCAGGATGGCGTTGGTGCCCAGCTGTCCGTGGAGTCTGGCTCGCAAGTCGTCCCCCGCCCGCAGCCATTTGCCGAGATAGCCCGGGACCAGATCGGGGGTCTTCTCCAAGGCCGCCAGCAGGACCGCAGGCAATGTGTGCCCGCCCCTTCGGAGCATCCAACGCAGGACCTCTCTGCTGGCCCGTAGGCGCTTTCCGGAGGTGAACATCTCCGCAAACGTCGTCTCCGTGGTGGAGTGCAGGGCGCAGGACCATATGTCGTAGGCGTGGATGAGCTCGGGGAACTCGCCCCGCTCCACTCGGGCACCGAGGCTTCGGAAGTGCTCGACGGCGCGCCGCTGAACGTCGCGAAGCTGGGGATCAATTCGCCGCTTGCCGTCCCAGGGGACGTCGTAGACCCGAAGTGTGCTGAGGTCGACGGTGGCGGGGTTGCCCAAGTCCATCTTTCTGCAGATCCCGGGGGCCCCATCTGGGCCGGCAAGGACGTCGAGCAGCGGCAGGAGGTCTTCGGCGCGGCGAGCCAGGGGGCCGGTACAGAGCCAGCGGTGCCCCTCTCCTTGGGCGATGGGCCACTGGCCGGTGTTGGGGACGAGCCCCGGGCTGGGCTTGTGGCCGAAGATCCCGTTGAAGAAGGCGGGCATGCGGATGGAGCCGCCGATGTCGGAGCCAATGCCGAAGGGCGAGGCGCCCGAGCCGATGAGCGCCCCTTCGCCGCCGCTGCTGCCGCCAGCGATGCGGCGCGCGTCGTAGGGGTTGTTCGTTCGCCCGTAGATCTGGTTGTCCGTCTCCATCCACATGCAGAGCTCAGGAACGTTGGTGGTGCCGATGGGGATGGCACCGGCGCCACGCAATCGAGCGACTGTCGTCGCGTCCTCGGTTGCGATGTGGTCCCTGCGGGCGGGGTGGCCGGCCGTCTGGTGCATGCCGGCAAAGGCGAACGCCTCTTTGACGCTGCAAGGAACCCCGTGGAATGGCGGCAGGGTGTTGCGCCCGCGTTTGCCTTTCTTTTTCACCAGGGCGTCGGCGGCCCTTGCCTCGTCCAGCGCGGCCTCGAAGCGCTCTTCGACTAGCGCGTTGATCTGAGGCTGGACCTGTTTGGCGTGGCCGATGTGTTGAGAGACGACCTCTTCGGAACTCAGCTCCCCGTCGCGGATCGCTCGGGCCAGCTCGGTGCC
>CAZQTQ010000170.1:0-8715 GCA_964596025.1 uncultured Rickettsiales bacterium | reverse complement strand
CTCAAAGGGCGTCTTGCGTCGCACATAGAGGGCGCCTACCCCCTTTGGGCCGTACACCTTGTGCGCCGAAATGGAGAGCATGTCAACGCCCAGGGCCTCGACGTCGACCGGAATCTTACCGAGGGCATTGACCGCATCGCAGTGGACGACCACGCCCCGCTCGTGAGCAATCTCCGCCAGGTCGGCAATGGCGTTGACGTTCCCGAGTTCATTGTTTGCAAGCATGACCGAGACAAGCACCGTGTCGTCCCGTAGGGCGGCTCGGAATGCATCGAGATCGTGGCGCCCCTTCTTGTCCACACCGAGATAGGTCGTGGAGTAGCCATGCAACGATTCCAGGCCATACGTGGTGTCGAGGATCGCCTTGTGTTCGATCGCACTGGTGACGATGTGCTTACCGCGCTCGCGTTGGGCCAAGGCGCTGCCGATGACGGCGGTGTTGTCCGACTCGGTCCCTCCACTGGTAAAGAACAGGTCTCGCGGCTTGCAGCCGATGAGCGCGCTGACCGCTTCGTGTGCGTCGTCGATCGCGTTCTTAGGCGAGCGACCTGCCCAGTGAATGGACGACGCATTACCCCACTCCTGCTCGTAGAAGGGCCACATTGCCGCCAAGACCTCCGGGTGTACCGGGGTGGTCGCGTTGTGATCCATGTAGATGCGCTCAGTCACTTACACTCTCCAGCAGGTCGTCTCCCTCGGCAGGCGGCCACTTGACCCAAGGGCTCAGTCTCGACGCCATCTTGTTGCCTATTCCCCGGATCCGCAACAAGTCTCGAGGACTCTGCAGGGCTCCCGCCCGCGCCTCAGCCGCGATTCGACGCCCCAGGGTCGGTCCAATGCCCGGCACTTGCTCCCAGACCGTGGGATCGCCTTCCTCACAGGCCACCCGCCACCCCAGGCGCACACGAAGAGCTGGATTGAGACCCTCCGCAGTGCTCTCCACGACATCGGTCCACTCCGGATCCGCAGGATCCAGGCCCACCCCCGACTGGGGAATGAGTCTCCCTCTCCAGACGAGCAGCAACAGACCAGCAAGGAGGCAGGCTGCGAGTGCGGTTCGCCGCTGTTCCCAGTGCATCTCAGTCCTCCAAGAACCCAGTGATTCGACTGCGCAGTGCGGTGGGTGGTATCGACCGAAACAGACGCTGTCTGGGGATCAAACGTAGCCGGCCGGTGACCGGGGCCAAGAAAGGCGGAGATTGGGGGCGACTACCGGCCAGGGTGCTTGGTTCGAGGACTACCAGGGGGGCTCGTCGTGGTTCTCGATCCACTTCAGGTCCAAGGCAGGCGAACCGGTGGAGAGCTGGTGCAGCCAGGCCACCGGAGCGTCGGCACTGCCATAGACGACAACTCGCCGGGCTGCGCCGTCGTGGCTCAGTTGGAGCCAGAGGCTGTGGCGGGGGAGCAGGTCGGGAAAGAGGTCAGCCCACTCCACAGCCGCCACTCCTTCGCTTCCCACCCACTCCCGAAAGCCGATCTCCTCGGCCTCGTCTTCAGAGGCGATCCGGTAGAGGTCCAAGTGGCGCAGAAGCAGCCTACCGCGGTACTCGTTACAGAGGGCGAAGGTAGGGCTGCGCACCGCCACCTCGGGTGGAACTGCCAACCCACGCGCCAGTCCCTGAACCAGTGTGGTCTTTCCGGCCGCCAGTGGACCGACCAAAGCGAAGACTGTCCCCTCCACGCACCAGCCTGCCAGCGACCTACCAAGGGCCCACGTTGCCTCCTCGTCCGGCAGCCCAGCCTCGAGGTTCGGGGCGGTAACAAGGGGGGAAGGACGGGTCATGGAGGCGGGTGGAGGTCCGGGATCTGAGAAGAGACCGAATTGCTTTGGGTGGTCATGGGTTCGGCTGACGCCGCCAAGCGCTGGGGGCCCCACCCGTCTTGACTAGCTGCCATGCCGGCCCGAGCGCTGCCGCGAGGTCTCCAGCGATGAGGGAGGGAGTTCCGAAGGCCTCCGCCGCAAGATCACCCGCCAATCCGTGCCAATAGACCGCAGCACAAGCAGCATGGAAGGACGGCATGCCGCGGGCCAGAAGGGCAGCGACGATTCCGGTCAAGACGTCGCCGGTGCCCGCGGTTGCCAAGCCCGGATTGCCAGTAGGGTTGAGGGCAGCAAGAAATGGCCCCTCCGCGACGAGGCTGCCCGCCCCCTTAAGGACGACGGCGGAGGAATACCGATCCGCCAGATGCCGGGCTGCCGCAAGACGCCCGTCCTGAGCCAGTACCTGCCCCCCGATGAGGCGCTTCAGTTCCCCGGGGTGCGGGGTTAGGACCCGTGGCCCAGAGCCGAGATCGCCCAGGTCGGAAAGCGCGAGGCAATTAAGGGCATCAGCGTCGACCACAGCGGGACAAGACCAGCCGCGGAGCAAAGCACTCACGGCCTCGACCGTCTCGGCTCCGGTGCCTAAGCCCGGACCCACCGCTACCGCCTCTTTGTCTTCGGCCAGCGCGAGAAGAGGCACAATGGACGCCGCTCCAAATCCGCCGTTCGGCGCGCTTGGGACCCGTTCCACCATGATCTCGGGCGTAATTTCGTGGAGAACGGGGTCGTCGAGCCCATCAGGCAAGGCAAGGGTCACCAGGCCGGCACCGGCCCGGAGGGCAGCTTCGGCGCAGAGACGCGCAGCCCCCGCCTTCCCGGGACTGCCCGCAACGACCAAGACGTGCCCAAAGGTCCCCTTGTGAGCCTCGGTAGACGGCTCCCCAATGGCCTGCACCAGGACTTCGGCATCCAGAAGACGGGGGGCCTTGTCGATCTCATCGGGCCATCGGCCAACGGGGATGCCGATGTCGGCAACCACCAGGTCCCCGGAGTGGGAACGACCCGGCTCTAAGAAGTGTCCCATCTTCGGCGCAGCGAAGGTCACGGTGCAGTCGGCCTCAACCGCACAGCCTCTCACCAGACCGCGCGAACCACAGATCCCCGAAGGAATGTCCACCGCGAGCAGCGGCAAACCAGCTCGCCGCAGATGTGCGAGGAGGGAGACGGCGAGAGCGCCCTTGTTCTCGATCGGTCGGGCCAGCCCGGTTCCAAACAGTGCATCGACGCAGAGCCCGAAGTGAGTCCATTCTGCAGGCAGCGAATCCAGAGAGTCATCCGATCCAAGGACCGCAATCGGCACCTGGAGCGCCTGCGCAGCAGCAACCTGGTGAGCAGAAGCGCCACGAAGCTCATCGGGTGGTGCCAGCAAAGCACAGACCACGGGATGTCCGAGGATGTGGAGCCGTCGGGCCAGTGCCAAGCCATCTGCACCGTTGTTCCCAGGTCCGCAGACAATGAGGGTGCCCCTAGCGAGTCGCTCGGGGCCCATCTCAAGAAGCACTGCCAGACAGGCCAGGGCGGCAGACTCCATCAAGACGAGATCGGGCACGCCAATCTCCTCGATAGTCCGGCGGTCCAAGGCGGCCATCTGTGGGGCCGTCAAGAGAGGGAGGAGCTTGGAGAGCAGAGCGTCCATCGGAGCCTCAGTCCACGTCGATGAGGACCTTCATGTCCCTCACGGCCTCAGCAATCCCCGAGAAGACGGCCCGAGCAACGATCGAGTGGCCGATATTGAACTCCTCGATACAGCCCAAATCTACGAGATCCTGGATGTTGTGGTAGTGCAGCCCGTGCCCTGCCGCGAGGTGCAGCCCGAGATCTGAAGCCCTCGCTGCGGCCGCCTCGATCCGCTCCAGCTCACGCCCGCGCTGCGACGGCCGGCTCGCCTCTGCGTAGGCGGCGGTGTTGAGTTCGATTCGGCTCGCCCCAAGCGCGTGAGTGTGTTCCACCTGCTCGATCTCAGGGTCAGCAAAGATCGCCACCTCGATGCCTAGCTCCTTCAGGCGTGAAGTCGCCCCGGCAGCCGCGGCGCGGGTGTCTGCGTCCCGAAGATCCAACCCACCTTCCGTCGTCACCTCCCCTTCGCGCTCAGGGACGAGGGTGACCTGGTGGGGACGGAGGGACTCGGCTATGGCCAGCATCTCAGGAGTGGCTGCCATCTCCACATTCAAACGCGTCTGGACCACCTCCCCGAGGAGCCGAAGATCGCGTTCTTGAATGTGCCGACGGTCCATGCGGATGTGGCAGGTGATCTGGTCGGCACCAGCCATCTCGACCACCGCCGCAGCAGCAACGGGGTCGGGATAGGTCACGCCGCGCGCCTGACGCAGGGTAGCCACGTGGTCGATGTTGACGCCAAGGGCCGCACTCATGTTCTCACTCCTCCGTCAATTCAGGCCGGGCCACGCGACTCACCGTCGCCGCTCCTAGGTGGCTGCAATGGCCTCACTTGCCACATGAGCCAATCGATCGGCCCAAACCTCGGCCGCCTTCCGGTCCTCGGCCTCTACCCGTACCCGAAGGACGGGCTCGGTGCCCGAGTAGCGCAGTAGGATACGCCCATTGGACTGGCTCAGAGCCTCTAGTGCTTGACCCTGAGCCTCGACCAGGGCCAAGAGACCCTCGAGAGGGGGCTTCGACACCACAGGGACCTTCCGGTTTTCTACGGGAAACCGCGGAACTGCACCCAACTGCTCAGACAAGGGTAGGCCCTTCGAGGCGGCAGCTGCCAGCACCGCCAGGCCCACTCTGATGCCATCTCCCGAAGGACACAGGTCGGGTGTGAGTACGTGACCGGACGATTCACCCCCGAGGTTGCATCCCTGCTCGGCCATCGCGCGAGCGACGTGCCTGTCCCCCACCTGTGTCCGGGTAAGACCCAGACCGAGTCCCCCCAAGAACTGTTCTAAGCCGCAGCCGGTCGTGACCGTGCCCACAAC
Organism: uncultured Rickettsiales bacterium; assembly: GCA_964596025.1. Classification (GTDB taxonomy): domain Bacteria; phylum Myxococcota_A; class UBA796; order UBA9615; family UBA9615; genus CAZQTQ01. The sequence continues at coordinate 3,954 of CAZQTQ010000170.1, read as the reverse complement.
GCCTCCACCGCGCAGACTGCCTTGCGCCAACATCCGTTCGGCCAGAAAGCCCACGATTGCGTCTCCATCGTGGATCGATCCTTCTTCGTCGACGAGCAGGATGCGATCGCCGTCGCCATCTACTGCGAGACCGGCCCAGGCCCCGTCCTCAATGACCCTCTGTGCGAGCGAATCACCGTGAAGAGCTCCGCATCCTTGGTTGATATTTTGACCATTGGGTTTGGGATCGACTTGGTGGACTTCGGCCCCAGCAGCCAACAAGGCCGGGGCCAGAACGCCGGAAGCCGCACCGGCCGCTGCGTCGGCCAGGATCCGCTTCCCTGCCAGCACCGAAACCCCCGCGAAGTCCGCCGCAAGCGAGGCCAGGTAGCCCTGCCGAGCAGTTGCGTGTGCGTCGGTGCAACCCCCGACTACCAAACCGCCGAGCTCAGCCGAATCGCCAAAAAGTGCTTCACATCGGTCCTGCTGCTCATCTGCAAACTTGCCTCCCCCCGCAGCGAAGAGCTTGATGCCATTGTCCGGCCAGGAGTTGTGACTCGCCGTAATCATCACGCCGCCGGCGGCCTCGGCATGCTCAGCCAGGTACCAGGCCAAGGCGGGGGTGGGGAGGACTCCAAGATCGACGACCTCTACCCCGCAACTGCAGAGTCCGGCGACGACAGCACCCCGAAGCATCGGTCCGGAGCGGCGGGTGTCCCTCGCAAGAACGACGGCCCCACCGTCTTGCTCCTGAAGAACCCGGGCGAAAGCCTGCGCCAGACGGAGAACTGAGGGCGCAGCCAGTGGACCCTCGCCGGCTCGACCCCGCACGCCGTCGGTACCGAAGATCGACACCTCACTGTCCTCCAACATCGGGGGGGGTACTGGCAGCCGTACCGGAGCCATCACCCTCGGTCGGACCACTCTCCGACTCGACTTCGAGGCGGAACTGCTCGGGCCGAACCCACCGGACCCGAACCTCCTTGGATCGCTGGTGGTCGATCGACACCTGAACGACGGGTTGCTGGATGGCATCTTCGGCAGGTTTCGGCTCAGCCTCTGCGGCCTTCGCAGGCCACAGTTCTACAGAGACCTCAACAGGCACGCGCCCTCTGAGTCCCTCTTCGGTCCCCAAGTCCAGCCGAAGCTGCAGCCCAGTCTCGGCCACCTCGTGAAGGACCGGAAGAGGCCCAGAGAGCTGTACAGTGGCCTGGGACGGCTCCAGACGCAGGCCATCGGGAAGACCCTCGGCAAGAATAGCGATCCCGGCGGCCTCAAGGTTGCCATGCCGCTCTTCAACTTCGATCCGAACCCGAACCGTTTCCGGACTCTTGGGATGAAGGTGGAGCCGGGACAGGTCAAGTCCCAAGATGCCGTCGAAGGTCTGGGTCCGGTCACCCATGCGCAGGGGGAGGGTCTGCACGCGCTCCAAAGATCGAAGCTCGGATCGGGCTCCGATCAAATCGAGGACCACCGGACTGACCACGCGACTCCGCTCAGCGTAGCCCGGCGGCAAGTCCCCGCTGGTCCGCAGTTCGACCTCCACCTCGCGTTGCATGACCTCATCAAAGACCAACTCCACCTCAGCCGGAGCCACAGTCTCGATGGCGACCTGTGAAGGAATGCCGGACGGCGGGCGGCGGAAGCTGTGAACTGCGGGGCCCTTCCCGACGTTTTCCACGTTCACCAGGTAGCCGACTTCAACCTCTCGCAAGCGTTCTTGCAGCTGCTTCAGCGCCGCACGCGTGCCCGTCGCCTTAAGAACGACTTGTTCGGGCGGTGGATCGTCATTCAGGAGAATCAGCCCTTGGGGATAGATGTACTCGACCGGTGCGATCACCGTCACCTCGTAGGTACGCTCTCCCTTTACAAAGAGCCACGCCACCACAGCGAGAGCGAGCGAGAGCGACCGCAAACCCAGATTCTCGCGAACTCTGCTCCAGCGGCGGCGGTCGGCCATTACGCAGCGCCCCCTTCCGCGGGTGCGACCTCTTCAGCCTCCTCCTCCTCGAGGTCCTCCTCAGAAACTGGCGCGTGGACCCCAGTAATAAGGCTGACAGCCTCCTGAAGGCCTTCGGAAGCCGAGACCGCATCCTTCTGCTTTTCCTCGGCCGCTTCGAGCGAAACGAGTTCCTGCACCTTTAGGCGTAGCTGATCAGGGCTGTCCACAGGATAGAGCTCCCCCCGAAAGACCAGGGTTACCTGGCGCCGCTCTTCGGAGACCACGAAGACCATGCTGTCCGTCTGCTCCGTGAGTCCCAAAGCGGCCCTATGTCGGGTACCTAGACGTAGATCCAGGTCCAATCGGGTCGTCAGAGGCAGGAAGCAGCCGGCGACCCAAGCCCGGTCCCGTCGCACCAAGACAGCACCATCGTGGATCGGGGTGGTGTCTTGGAAAATGCTCACCAACAGGTGTTCACTGACAAGAGCCTCCAAGAGGGCCCCTTGGACCCCGACGTCCTCTAAGGAAGCCTCGCGCTCCACCGCAATTAGCGCCCCTCGGCCCTGGTCTGCAAGACGAAAACAGGCGTGAGCGATGGCCACATAGACTGGCATCGAGTCCCGCTTCGACCCGGTACCGACGAGCGGATTGGCCACCCGAGCCAGGCCCCGCCGGATGTCCTCCTGGAACAGGACAATCACCGCCAACACGAGGTAAATCCCGACCGACTCCAAGATCCAGTTCAGGGCATTGAGCTCCAGCAAGACGGAGGCCGCATAGAGCACGACGAGCACGAGAAGGCCGACCAGGACACGGATGGCCCTCGTCCCGCGGAGAATGAGCAAGACACGGTAGATGAGGTAGGCGACGACCAGGATGTCCAGAGCGTCGACGATACGAACCGACTCGAGCACCTCAGGCACTTGTGGCCCCTCCTGAACGGGCGTCACGGAGACCCGCGGCGACATCGACGGCCAGGCGGGTTTGCCGGACGTCGTGGGCCCGCACGATCGAAGCTCCTTGCTGGACGGCGTGAGCAGCGACCACAAGCGAGCCTGCCAACCGGTCATCGCCCTCGTGGCCGAAACATCGACCTAGGAAGGACTTCCGCGAGGCGCCCACCAGCAGGGGCCGCTCGAGCGAAGCCAAGTGGTGCAAGCCCGTAAGGAGCTGCAAGCAACCCTGCGCGCTCTTTCCGAAGCCGATGCCCGGGTCGACCGCCTGCGCAGCTTCGGCCACACCCGCCGCTGTGGCACGAGCACAGCAGCGCTGAAGCACGTCCCTCACTTCCCCAAAGAGATCCTCGTAGTTCACGTTTGCTTGCATGGTACGCGGGGTGCCGCGAATGTGCATCAATACGAGGCCAGCCCCCTGCTCGCCAACCAGGTGGAGCAGCTCCGGATCCTCGGTACCCGCGGTGATGTCGTTCACGACGACAGCACCTCGACTAAGAGCTGCCTCTGCAACTGCAGCCCTGGCCGTGTCAATGGAGATCGGGATCGGGTAGGGCTCGGGACCATTCTGAAGTGCCTCGAGAACCGGAAGGACACGCTCCATCTCTTCCGCGGCGCTGACAGGTGGAGCCCCCGGTCGCGTGCTCTGGCCGCCGACATCCAAGAGGTCGGCCCCCTCCCGTGCCACCTGCCAAGCACGCCGGCAGGCGGCCTCGACCCCAACATAGCGACCGCCATCGAAGAACGAGTCGGGCGTGCAATTGAGGATGGCCATGACGGCCGGTCGGCTATCCGGCAAGCCTCCGCCTCGCCACCGCAGGCCACGGGGAACAAGTGGGATCGGTGGACTCGGAGCGCTCGGCATCAGCAGGAAGGGTTGTGAAGGCGGGATCGGGGGTGATCTTGGAACGGAGGCTACGCAGGGGCTGGTGCGGCCTGCTGAAGCAGGCCCATGACCTCGTCGCCACTGATCGTCTCCCTCTCGAGTAGGGCCTTGCTGAGGGCATGAAGCACGCCCAAGTTGCCGCGGAGAAGGTCCCGCGCATTCTCGTAGGCCTCCGTAACGATACGCTTGACCTC
>CAZQTQ010000169.1:8271-8765 GCA_964596025.1 uncultured Rickettsiales bacterium | reverse complement strand
CGAAAAGTGCATCGACAAAGCACGCCACGTTGAGGTCCAGGTCTTCTCGGACGCCCACGGAAACCACCTGCATCTCTTTGAGCGGGACTGCAGCATTCACCGTCGGCACCAGAAGCTGGTCGAGGAGAGCCCTTGCCCGGCCCTCGACCCGGAGACCCGGGAGCGCATGACTGCAGTAGCCGTTCAGGCAGCGGCGGCCATCGACTACCGGGGTGCCGGCACTGTCGAGTTCCTGCTCGCCCCCGACGGTAGGTTCTACTTCCTTGAGATGAACACTCGGCTCCAGGTCGAGCACCCCATCACCGAGCTGGTGACCGGTGTGGACTTGGTGCAGGCCCAGCTGTTGGTCGCCGCCGGCCAGCCCTTGCCCTTTGCCCAGGAAGACCTGCAGCAAAACGGCCACGCGATTGAGGTGCGCATTTGCGCCGAAGATCCGGCCGAGGACTTCCGGCCCAGCCCCGTAGCGCATACCCACATTCTCGAATCGGACCACG
>CAZQTQ010000169.1:0-8261 GCA_964596025.1 uncultured Rickettsiales bacterium | reverse complement strand
GCCTGCCGGCTGGCCCGTGGGTACGGGTAGATGGGGCGCTGTATCCCGGCTACGAGGTGCCGGTGTACTACGATCCCATGCTGGCCAAGCTCATAGTGTGGGGCCGGGACCGTCCGGCGGCCATCGACCGCATGAAGCGGGCCCTGCGGGAGCTGACACTCACCGGCATACGCAACAACATCGCCTTTTTCGTGCAGGTGATGCGGCATCCCGCCTTCCTCGCTGGCGAGTACGACACCGGCTACATCGAGCGCTACCAGGGGACAGAGCTCCGCTTGGGTGATGGACACCACGTGGAGGTGGCGCTCTTGGCGGCGGCGATTGCAGCCCACCGCCGGGAGCGCGACTTGGCCGCACGGGCTGAAGCAAGCTCAGGTGGGAGCGGCACCGAGGGACGGTCCTGGGGCCAGGCCCATCGGCTGACCCGCCTGGGACGGGAGGCCTGAGATGGCGTGGGAGATGTCGCTGGGCGGGGCGCGGGTAATGGCCGAAGTCGAAGAGCTTGGGGATGGGAGCTACCGCGTCACCTTGGACGGGCACCCCATCGAGGTCGACGCTCGTTTTCCGGAAGCTGGCGTCATGCACCTAATTCGGGGCCATGAGGCCTTCGACTTGGACGTTCGAGCCGTCGATGCCGGCCAAGAGATTACCCTGTACGGAACCCGCTACACCGTCGACGTCATCGACGAGCGGCACAAGGCGCTGCGGGCCCTGGGCATTGGGGCGGGAGCCGGCGGTGGCGATCAGGCGGTCTCCACCTCGATGCCGGGCCGGATCGTGGCCTTGCTCGTCGAAGAGGGCCAAGCCGTCGAGGCGGGCCAGCCCGTCATCGTCGTCGAGGCCATGAAGATGGAGAACGAGCTCAAGGCGGTAGCACCCGGGGTGGTCAAGGAGATCTTGGTGGCGGTTGGCGACGCGGTTGAGGGCGGCCGCCCCCTGGTCATTGTGGCGCCAATGGACGAGGCCTGAGATTGCGGATGTTGGGACCAGCATGAGCGAGGACACCAGGAAAGCCATAGCAAAGCAGCTGGAGCTCTGGGAGGCCGAGGTCTTAGCGCCGGTCGAGGAGCGCTTTCCCACCCGCAAGGAGTGCTTTGAGACGTCCAGCGGCGAGCCGGTTCCCCCGCTGCTCGGGCCCCGAGGCCGCGATGCCCACTACCTGGATGACCAAGGGTTCCCGGGCCAGTTCCCCTACACCCGCGGGGTGCAGCCCACGATGTACCGCGGGCGGCTGTGGACCATGCGCCAGTACGCCGGCTTCGGCGATGCCAAGGCCAGCAACGAGCGCTACCGCTACCTCTTGAAGCAGGGGCAGACCGGGCTGAGCGTCGCCTTCGACCTGCCGACCCAGATGGGCTACGACTCGGACGCAGGGGCGGCTCTGGGCGAGGTGGGGCGGGTCGGAGTGGCCATTGACTCGATCGAGGACATGGACGTCCTGCTCCAGGACATCCCGCTGGACAAGGTCTCGACGTCGATGACCATCAACGCAACTGCCACTACGCTCTTGGCGCTCTACCTCGCGGTAGCGGCAGAGCAGGGCGTGTCGTATTCAGCCCTGCGGGGGACGGTACAGAACGACATCCTCAAGGAGTACATCGCGCGAGGCACTTGGATTTACCCGCCCCGGCCGTCGATGCGTCTGGTGACCGATCTCTTTGCCTACTGCGCAGACCAGGTTCCGCAGTGGAACACGATCTCTATTTCCGGCTACCACGTGCGTGAGGCCGGCTGCACCGCGGCCCAGGAGTTGGCCTTTACGCTCGGCAACGGCATTGCCTATGTGCAGGCGGCACGCGAGAAGGGTCTGGACGTGGACGTCTTCGCGCCGCGGCTGTCCTTCTTCTTCAACGTGCACAACAACTTCCTCGAGGAAGTCGCCAAGTTCCGCGCGGCGCGCCGGCTGTGGGCGCGGATCATGAAGGACCGCTTTGGGGCAAAGAACCCCAAGTCGCACCGACTCCGCTTCCACAGCCAGACCGCGGGCTCGACGCTGACGGCCCAGCAGCCCGACAACAACGTCGTTCGGGTCGCAGTCCAGGCCCTGGCTGCGGTGCTCGGCGGCACCCAGAGCCTGCACACCAACAGCCGGGACGAGGCATTGGCCCTGCCCACGGCCGTCTCAGCCCGGCTGGCGCTGCGGACCCAGCAGGTCATCGCCGCCGAGACGGGGATCGCTGATTGGGTGGATCCCTTAGCTGGTTCCTATGCAGTTGAGCACCTAACCGACAGGCTGGAGGTGGCGGCGGAGGACTACCTAAAGCGGATCGACGACATGGGTGGCATGGTGGTCGCCATCGAAGAGGGCTACGTCCAACGGGAGATCCAGGACGCGGCGTATGCGACCCAGCGGGCCACCGAGCGCAAGGAACTCGAGGTCATCGGCGTCAACTGCCATGTGCTCGATGCCGAGGAAGTTCCGGAGACGCTTCGCCTCGATCCCGGCCTTGAACAAGCCCAAGTTGCCCGCCTCCAGGATTTGCGAGCTCGGCGGGACTCTGCAACAGCCCAGCAGCGGCTCGATGCCCTCAGGAGAGCTGCCGAAGGCGACGAGAACCTCATGCCACTCATCGTTTCTGCCGTGCAGAGCCGCTGCACACTGGGCGAAATCAGCGACAGCCTCCGCGAGGTCTTCGGCCTGCACCAGGAAGTCGTCGTCCTGTAGTTGTTTTCGGGTACGTCCGCCCCCTTTTTTCGGTGGCTTCTTTGCGGGAGACCCCCTTGCCCTACTCCGCGGCAGCGGGAATCAGCTGAACCACGGGGGGGGGCCTACTACTCCAGGTAGGGGCCGCACATCCAGCCGCAGCTCCTCATCGACCATGGCCACTCCGCGGTTGGGGATCTCCTCCCAGATGTCGTCGGGGCTCGTGGGGTCGGACGCGATCAGGATGTGGGTGTGGCGGATCCCTATGCGGCGTGGGCCAAAGCAGACCTTCTGGGCCACGGGGCAGACCTCGAAGTCGGCGCAGCGCACCTTCTGGGTGGAAAAATGCAGGTTCCCATTCCAGCGGGTGGCCATGAGAACGTGGCCGTCGGTCAGCACGAAATTCAGCATCGCTTCGCGCTCGTCCGCTTTGGTCTGGTCGCTCAGGTCCCGCAGCCAAGTCAGCAACTCCGACAGGGCTTCCGTCGCGCCTTCAGGGAAGCGTCCGCCCCCTTCGTCGACGTTGTAGCCCAGGCTTAAGAGGGCGGTCAGTACGAGGTAGAAGAGGGCCTCGGAGTCGGTCTCACCTTGGACTAGCGGTAGGAAGCGGGGGGCGATTCGCTCGTAGACCTGATCCTTGATCTGATCAAAGCCGAAGATGGTCCCGTTGTGGCAGAAGCTCCACCCCCTCCAGAGAAACGGGTGAGTGTTCTTGAGGCTGAGGTCGCCGATCGTCGCCTTGCGGACGTGGGCTAAGACGGCATGTGAGGTGAGGAATTGGCTGACCTTGGCGAAGCGGTCGTCATCGAAGGCCGAGGCGACGCTCTTTACCTCTTTAGGCTCCTGCTCTCCGGTCAAGTAAAAGGCAATTCCCCAGCCGTGGGGATGGGCCCGACTCTGCACCTGGAGCGCGTTCTCCGCCTTGACTAGGCTCCGCTGGACTTGGAGGCTGACGCGGCTGCGGAAGGCGAAAATGCGACACATGGTGGTCTCTTTATAGCCCCGCAGTCCTCCTTCTTGCCACTCCTCCCGCAGTCCATCGCTCCTCGGGGTTGGCTCGGGGGGCCAAGACCTTGTTTCGCTCGAAGCCCGTGGTTCGGGTTGGGGGGCGGACCGACATGCTGCGATGGGGTACCCTGCTCGGGATGCAGTTTCCGACGCAGTCCCGTCATCCCTTCGTGGCAGAAGCCGCCCTCCTGGTCCTGCTCACGCTCGCCCCCGGCGCGGTCCACGCGCAGGGCGAGGAGGAGGAGGAGGTGCCCGATCTGCCGGTGGTCGAGCTGAGCGCGGATCCGGTGCGGGAGCTCGTGTCACAAGCGGCCAACCCGGCGCTGTCCGAGGAGGTTGGACTGATCGCCTTCCGCTCCGTTGTCACCCGCGGCGGCGCAGCCGTACCCACCTTGGCCGCGATCTACCGGGATCCTCAGAGCGGAGACCGGGAGAATTGGGTGGCGGCGCGTGCCATGGCGTCCATTGGCGACGAAGGCTGCTTCCGGACCCTCGTCTACGGCCTGCAGTCGTCCCGGATCATCTCCCGGCTCGGAGCAGCGAGCGGTCTGGAGACCCTGGCCGACCCGCGGTCAACCGATGCTCTCGAGGCAGCGCTCTTCGACCACGCTCTGGTGGTTCGGGCCTACGCCGCCGACGCCTTGGCCTCGATTGGGAGCAAGACCAGCGCCGGCCCTCTGAGCGAGGCCCTGGATCTGCCGGCCAACTACCACCAGGGCAAGTCGCTCTTTGTCCGCCGGCACATCGTGGATGCCTTGGGCGCGCTCGGGAGTATCCGCGGAATCGACGCCCTCCTGGAGACTCTGGACGATCCCGATCCCCAGCTGGCTGTCCGTGCCGCCCAGGCGTTGGAGCAGATCACGGGCACGAGCTACCGCGACGCCTCCGTCGCTCCCGGGGCGCCGCCAAGTGCCGACGAGATCGAGAAGTGGCGGGTCTGGTGGAGTGAGCGCTCGGTAGGCAGCAGCAGCGAGGCGGGCAAGAAGAAGTAGCTAGCCGGGCGTCGGCTGCACCGAAAAGCGAAGAAGGCAGCGGCCGAGGCGGATTTGGTCGCTCGTGTTGAGCCGTACCGAGGTGACCCGCTTTCCGTTGACGTATGTGCCGTTCGTCGAGTTCAGATCCCGAAGGTAGACCTGGGTGGCGTCGAAGACCTCGATGATGGCGTGGCGCCGGCTGACGTCGGTGTCGCGAACGACCAAATCGGTGTTAAGTCGGCCGATTAGGATGCTCTCCTGGGTGAAGCGTCGGATGCCGCCCCGATCGTTTCCCTCGACCACCTCGAGTACCACCTCCACTCGGTCCCCGACCTTGCCCGCACCCCCCGAAAGCGGAGCGTCGTGCTCTCGGGTGTCCAGGTCGTCGTAGGTCGGTCCCTCCAAGGGGTCCATGTCCTCGCTGCCCAAGGGGCCAAGGTCGTTGCTTCGGACCGTCGATTCGGGGCCCTCCGCGATCGGACCGAGGACGTCAGCTTGGCTCTGGCGAGACGGCATGTCGTTGGTCCGCTCGCCCAGAGCCCCTGCACGCGTGGTCATGGCGCTGGACTCGACGCTGTTCTCGGTGTCGTCTGCGGCCTGCTCTGCGGTGGGGCCGTCGTTTTGCTCGAGGAACTTGGCCGCCACCACCTGAAAGCGCAGCCGCGTCTGACCCACCCGGAGCTCACTGCGGTCCTTGAGCCGGGCCTCGAGCTTGACCTGCTCGTCCACAAAGACGCCATTCGTGGAGCCCAGATCCATGACGTACCAGCCGCCCCGCTCAAAGGAGATGATGGCGTGGATGGAGCTGACCTCACGGTCGTCGATGATGAGGTCGCCGACCTGACGACCCAGGACCGTCCGCCCCCTCTCGAGGGGAAGTGCCTCGCCGGTACGGGGCCCTGTCAGGAAGACCAATTCGGCACTCGATTGCGCCAAGGAACTCTCCGATCGAGTCGCTATGCGAGGGTTTTGATCAGGCAAACGAACCCGTAAAGAGCGTACCACACCGGTGAAGTACGCCGTTCGGCGGGGGTGGACTCACACGATGCGTAGACGGGCGCATTCCAGAAGCCGCTCGCACAGGGTGGCGAAGTCGATTCCGACCGCCGCGGCGGCCATGGGCAAGAGGCTCGTCTCGGTCATGCCGGGGATGGTGTTGATCTCCAGGACCCGGGGACCGCCGTCCCCGCCGCCCATGATGTCGACGCGGCAACTCTCGGAGCAACCGGTGACCTGGGCCGCCTGGACCGCGATGTGCTGGCAGTGCTTGGCCAGGACCTCGTCGATTCGGGCGGGGACGAAGTACTCCGTCTTCCCTTTCGTGTACTTCGCTTCGAAGTCGAACCAGCCGTCTTTTGGGGCGATCTCCAAGACTGGGAGGGCCCTGCCTTCCAATACACTGACGGTTAGTTCCGGTCCGGCCACGCACTCCTCGATGAGGATGCGGTCGTCCAGCGCCAAGGCTTCGTCGACGGCGGCCTGCAGGGCTTCGAGCGCCTCGACGCGGGTGATTCCGTAGGACGATCCCTCCCGCACTGGCTTGACGATGACGGGCAGCTCCCCCGGCAGGTGTTGGGGCGCGATGGGTCCCTGAGCCTGGGTCCATACGATGCCGCGTGGCACCGGGACCCCTTCGCCAGCGAGTAGCTGCAGGGTCGCCACCTTGTCCATCGTCAGGGCCGCGCCGGCGACCGAGGGCCCGGCATAGGGGATGCCCATGCACTCCAGCAGGCCTTGGATGGCGCCGTCTTCGCCCCACTTGCCGTGGAGGACGGGAAAGGCGACCTCGACTTGGGCTTCGCGAAGCCTCTGGTCAATGTTGCGATCCACGTCGATCTCCACGACGTCGTGGCCGCGACTGCGCAGGGCTTCGGCCACGGCCCGCCCGGACTTAAAGGAGATGGAGCGTTCGTTGGAGAGTCCGCCGAGCAGTACGGCCACGCGGCGGGCATTCTGGGTCGTCATCCTGGGATCCGGAAAGTGGCCAGTGGGGAGTCTAGACCGGCTCAGGCGTTTCGCAACGGGGCTGAAGCTCTTCGGCGACGCCGGCCAAGGCGGCCTGCCCTTCTTGGTCCTTCAGGCTGACCAGAAGCCCGGCGAGGGCTGAGGTCAAGAAGGCGGGCGGAAGCTCGGTCAGGGCGGAAAAGAGAGGCCCGACCCCCGGAATCGCCGGAGCGCCGAACTTGTAGAGCGGCACCGAGACGAAGCCCACGACCATCGCTGCGACCGCGCCATTCCGGGTAAACCTGGACCAGAACAGCGACAAGATCATCGTCGGGCAGAAGGTCGCGGCGATGCCGCTCCAGCCGAAGATGACAAACCAGAAGACGGTCCGGGTAGGTGAGAGGACAGCGACCGAGAGGGCGAGGCCAAGGGCGCAGAGCGCGAGGACGACGGTGACCTTGCGGCCCATGGGCACGAGCGCCTCGTCGGGAAGCTCGGGGTGGAGGATCTTCTGATAGACGTCGCGCACGGCGGCGCTGCTGGCCAGGACGAGCAGGGAGTCCACCGTGGACATGATGGCGCTGAGCACGATGGCGATGAACAGTCCGACGATGGCGGCGGGGAAGAGGTGTTCGACCAGCATGGGGAGGACGTTCTCGGCCGAGGGCCCCAGGACGGACTCGACCGAATCGCCGGGACTTGTCATCAGGGCGCGGCCGACTAGGCCGGTGCACACGGCGCCGCTGTCAGCGAGCAGGGTCCAAAGGAGCGCCACTTTGGTGCCGGGTCGGATCTCGCTCACGCCCTTGAGAGAGAGAAAGCGGACAAAGATCTGGGGGGATCCCAGGAAGCCGAGCCCGATGAGCGAGAGGCCCAAGATCTCGCAGGTCGTGACCAGCGTCCAGCCTGTGCCGCCGGTGACCGAGAGGAGGTTGGGGTCCAAGGTGGCCAGCCCGGTGTGGACGCTGCCGCCGTCGGCGGCTACCGCCTGCCAGCCGGCGATCGGCAGGACCACCAGTCCCGCCACCATGAGCAGGCCCTGGAAGACGTCCGACCAGACGACGGCGACGAAGCCACCGGTGGTGATGTAGGCCAGCACGACGCCAAACCCGATGGCGGCTCCGACGAAGTAGTTCACCCCCAAGAAGACGTCGAATGCCTTGCCGGTGGCGTCGATCTGGGCGCTGACGTAGATGGTGACAAACACGACGAGGGCGACGGCAGCAACCTTGCGGACGATCTGGGTCTCGTCCCGGAAGCGGCTCTCGAGGTAGTCCGGGATCGTGATGGAGTCGTAGCGGTCCGTCAGCTCTTTAAAGGGCCGGCACAGGAACAACCATGCGCCGCCGACGCCGAGGACCTCGCCCAGCACCACCCAGAAGGCCTTGACTCCGAGCGCTGCCCCCATACCGGTCAGGCCGAGCAGCAGCCAGGCCGACTCGCCCGTGGCCCGGGCCGAGAATGCCGCGGCAAGGTAGCCAAAGCGCTTGCCGCCGGCGTAGTAGTCGCGGATGTCCCGCATCCGCCGGGACGCCACGATGCCCACGGCGAGCAGGACGCAGAGGTAGATGGCGACGCCGGTGACCTTCCAGAACATCATCGTCTCTCCTCAGCAGGCTCAGGTCAGGAGCCAGTGCACCGCCGCTACGGAGACCAAGGCACCGGTGAGATCGGCGGCCAGTCCCGTCGGC
>CAZQTQ010000168.1:0-8783 GCA_964596025.1 uncultured Rickettsiales bacterium | reverse complement strand
TCCATTGCCCTCTTTCCCTTGGTCGCCGAGCACTTCTGGCATCACCACTACCCCAAGATCGCAGCCTTTTGGGCCATCGTCTTTGGCCTGCCCTTCCTCGCCGTCTTCAAGGGCGAGGGCTTTGAGGCCATCCTCCACATCTACCTCATCGACTACATCCCCTTCATCATCCTGCTCTGGTCGCTCTTTACGGTCTCGGGCGGGATCGTGGTGCGGGGCAGCCTTCGTGCAAGCCCCAAGACCAACACCGTACTCCTGCTGATCGGCACTGTGATCGCGTCTTGGGTCGGCACCACGGGTGCCGCGATGTTGCTCATCCGTCCACTGTTGCGGGCAAACAAGCGACGGATTCACAAGACCCACCTCGTTGTCTTCTTCATTTTCCTCGTTGCCAACATCGGGGGCTCGCTCACCCCGCTCGGAGATCCCCCGCTCTTCCTGGGATTCCTCCACGGAGTGCCCTTCTTCTGGACCCTGAAGCTGCTGCCGCTCTACGCCATGACCTCGGCCATTCTGCTCGTCATCTTCTTTGTGGTGGACACCCGCTACATGAAGAAGGAACCGGCGGATACGGCGGCCACGATGTCGGTCGAGCCGATTACGCCGGTGTCGCTTATCGGTCTGCACAACTTGGCCTTCTTGGGCGGAATCATCGGCTTCGTGCTCTTTTCGGGAAAGGTGCAGCTCGGCGAAATTCACCTAACCGACCACCTCCACCTCTCCATCCAGAACGTCGTCCGGGATGTCGGACTCATCTGCATGGGCCTCTTGGCGCTCAAGACGACCAAGCAGGAGTTCCGGGAAGAGAACGACTTCAGCTGGGGACCGATCGCCGAGGTCGCCTACCTCTTTGCTGGCATCTTCATGACGATCATCCCTGCTCTGGAGATCCTCAAGGCTGGCTCGCAGGGAGCCTTGGCTTGGTTGGTTGAGGGCGTTCAGACCAACACCCACTACTTCTGGGTCACGGGCATCCTCAGCTCCTTCCTGGACAATGCGCCGACCTACCTGACCTTCTTCAATACGGCCCTGGGTAGTTTGGGCGCCCCGGGGACGGAGGCCGAGCAGGTGGCGGCGCTCATCGCAAGCAGCTCGGGCTCGAGTGTGGGTGAAGCCACCCTCCTAGCGATCTCGGCTGGCGCAGTCTTTATGGGGGCCAATACCTACATCGGGAATGCGCCGAACTTCATGGTCAAGGCCATCGCCGAAGAGGCGGGTGTCGCCATGCCGAGCTTCTTCGGATACATGATCCGCTGGTCCATTCCCGTCCTGATTCCCATCTTCATCCTCGTCAACCTGGTCTTCCTGTAGGCCGGTGGCGACGAGAACAACGGAGCGAGCATGAGCGACAAGAGCTCGGGCAGGAACATCGAGGTCATCGTCGAGGGGGACGAGATCCGCGTGCAAGGTTTTGTCGTAGGACTCTTCCTGGGGTCGTCTACCGTCGATTGGCCGGTCTTTAACACCGACTTTGGGATCGAGGAGGAGCGCGCTAGAAGCACCCTGATGGAGTGGGTGGGTCTGTCCGAACACCTCTGCCACTTCGTGGTTCGCGAGGACAGCTTGGGAGTGATCTCGGCTGCTCTGGCCGATCCTCGGATCTACAAGATGAGCGTCAAGGCGGCGCGGCCCATCGAAGGGGCGAGCTTTTCCGCGGAGTTCACGGTCTACTCCGAGGAGCAGGGAGCCAAGGTTCGTGAGATCTTCGAGAAGGTGCCGAACGGCGTGACGGTGGAGGGCTTCGCCCCGGTGGTGGAGCTACACGAGGACAGTAAGGGCGTCGAGCTCTACAGCCCCACTCACGACTACGTGATGACGGGGGCGGCATCGGTCTCGGGGGACTTTCGCGGGGTGCTCTACGTGCACGAGCAGGCGCGGCGGGTAGAACAAATCGCAGAGACCCCGCTCACGCTGCAGGCTGGAGAGCCCTTCGCTCTCGACGGTTGAGCCACGGGCCTTTGATCGCGGGAAGGACTTGAGCCCGCGTCCCTTCATGAGTATATTCCGCGGCGATTCGGGCCGGCCGGCCCGGAACCAAAGGCTCCCATATGCCCTTTACCCGACGCGTCAAAGTTCGTTTTCGTGATACTGACCCGGCCGGGGTGATGTACTTCCCCCGTTTCTTGGACATGTTCCATTCGGTCTTCGAGGACTGGTTCGATGAAGAGCTGAACATGCCCTACCGCTGGGTCTTGGAAGAACAGCGCATCGGTTTCCCCACCGTCCACACCGAGTGCGACTACCGCGGCCCCTGCCGCTTTGGCGACACCTTGGAGGTCGACTTGGTGGTCACGGGCTTGGGAACGAAGAGCTTTACCTGCACTTACCGGGCTCGCCGCCTCGGTGAAGCCGAGGTCAGGGTCCAGGCCAAGATGATCAAGGCTACGGTTGATCTCGACAGTTTCGAAGCGGTCCCCATTCCCGAGCCGCTGCGAACAAAGCTGCAGAACCGGCTCGAACCCCCGGTTCGGGGACTGGCTTCCGGCGAGTAGCGGGGAATCCTTGGGGCGTTATTTCTCCAAGGTTGCCGAAGGGCGCCTGTGTCTTGACGACGCAGCGAGGCTCGAGGGCCTCAAGCGGACCCTCTCCCAGGCGAAGAATGCCGATGCCTACAAGACCCGTCTGGCTGGGCTCGAGATCCAGAGCCTGAATGACCTCGGCAGCCTCCCCTTTACGACCAAGCAGGACCTCAAGACCCTGCCGGCAGAAGCCTTCTTGGCCTGCCCCAAGGAAAAGGCCTGGCACTTCCACGAGAGCTTTGGCACCACCGGAAGGCCGGTCTGTGGCTGGTACTCGCTGGACGACATCGAGGTGGAAATCGACACCATCCAGCGCTGGCTGGCCGACTTTGCGCCGGGCAAGGTGGTGATGAACCGCTACCCCTACGCCTTTCCCGTGCCGGCCCAGCTCGTCGAGACCGCAGTGCGCCTGATGGGCGGAGTGCTGATTCCCACCTCGAACCTGACCTTCAACGTGGGTCCAAAGCGGGTCCTGCGCATTCTCGAGGAGCAGCGGGTCAACATCCTCACCGGCATGCCGCTGGAGGCCATCCTTCTCAAGGAGACGGCCAAGCTCTTGGACATCGACACCCGCAGTCACTACGGCAGCCTCGAGTCCTTCTGTTTCGCGGGGCGAATCCTGACGCCGTCGTGGCGGGCGTCGATGGAAGACGACTGGGGCTGCGAGGTGCGCAATCTCTATGGCTGCACCGAGGGCGGTCCCTTTGCCACCTCGGACGCCGCCGGGGACCTGCGCCTGCACGAGGACTTTTTCCTCTTCGAAGTTCTGGATCCCGAGACGCGAGAGCCCGTCAGCCGCAAGGGGCAACCGGGCGTTCTGGTCGCGACCACGCTCTGCCGGGAGGCCCAGCCGATGATCCGCTACTGGACTGGGGATCTGGTGCGGATCGTCGAGACCCCGGACGATGGCTTGGGGCGGGGTATCGAGGTCTTGGGGCGGGCTGGGGGCCTGAAGACGTGGGGCGGGGTGTCGGTCACCGACTTCGACCTGGAAGAGGAGATCCTCCGCTGGTCTCGCCAATACCGTGCCAACGTCTTCTTCGTCATCATTACCAAGAAGGGCTTCCTTGTGCGCCTGGAGGCCGAGGAGCCTCGGCGGGTGGACGTGGAGGACGGTGCCCGGCAGCTTACGGACCGTCTGGGGGTGCCCTTCCGCATTGAGGCGGTGCGGCGCGGGGTCCTGATCAATCACGTCTCCCTGATAACGCAGGCTGCGGTCTTCAAGCCGCGGATGGTCTGCGATTTTCGCGAAGAGAAGCGCAAGATCATCAACCTCAGCGGCGGATTGGTCGACTGGTGGGCCGAATTCACGCCGAAGCTCATTGGCAAGATGATCTACAAGGCGCTGGCCGACTTCGTGAGCCATTGGCGGATTCGGCTCCTCGGTTGAGGGCCGCAGCCCTGGCGGTTGGTCTCTTGTGGGCCGTGGGCTGTGCGCTCCCCGCGGACGATTCGCCCCCCGGCTCAGAGACCGCTGACGCTCTGCCAGACCCGGATCGTCTCGAAGAGGAACCCAACGAAGATCAAGCCCAAGACCTCGGCTGGCTCGTCCTCCCCCTCGTTCTCGGCGGCACCAGCGAGGAATGCGGCGAAGACGGCAGCTTTACTGGGGCTGACGTCGACCGCTTCTCCTTCCAGCTCGAGACCGCAGAGATCCTCGAGATCCGCCTGATCGCCCCCGACGGCGACCTCGACTTAGAGCTGAGTAACCCCACTGGGGACGTACTCGCGGCTCCGGAGGTCCAAGGGAATGGCGACGAGGTGATCGAGGTCGCCCTCTCTCCCCAGCGCCAATACACCGCTAAGATCCGATGTTGGATGGGAGAGATGCCTGCATGGCGCTTGGTGTTCACGGTCCTGGACTGAGGGCTTCGCCGGCCGCGGTCGCCGCAGTCGCCGGTCTCTTGGTCCTGCCGGTACTCAGCGGCTGCCCCGAAGAGGACTACGTCCAGCTCTACGCCACCGAGTCCTTGGCGCCCAGCCTAAGCCGGGCCGAGGTCGAGGCGCTCGACGTCTTGGGTGCCCAGCGTATGGATCAGGGGGTCAACTTCTCCGTCTACTCAGAGCGCGCTACCCGGATCGACCTCGCCCTCTTCGACGACCCCGACGCCACGCTGCCCACACAGCAGTTCTCGATGAGCCGTTTCGGCGACGTCTACAACCTCTATGTCGAGGGCATCGGGAATGGGCAGCACTACGGCTACATCGCCTGGGGGCCGAACTGGCCGGAACACGAGGACTTTCTGCCCGGCACGATCCACGGCTTCGTCGCAGATGTCGACGCGGATGGCAATCGCTTCAACCCGAACAAGCTGTTGCTGGATCCCTACGCCCGCGCCCTCCACCGCGACCACGACTGGAGCCGGGGCAGCACGGCCAGCGGGCCCCAGCGGACCCAGAGCACCTACGGCGCCGCGGCGAAGTCGGTCGTCGTGGAGTCGTCGTTCGTGTGGAGCGATGCGGAGAGCACCTGGCGGGAGGCCCGCCAGGGTGAGGACCACCAAGGCCACCGCTGGGAGGATCTCATCGTCTACGAGGTGCACCCCAAGGGCTTTACTGCCGACCCCTCCTCCGCCGTCGATCACCCCGGCACCTTCCGGGGTCTGGGTGAAAAGGCCGACTACCTGGCCGATCTCGGAATCACCGCAGTCGAACTCCTACCGATCCACGAGAAGCCACTGGACGGCGGCTACTGGGGCTACAACAACCTCAGTTTTTTTGCCCCTGAGCTCAGCTACGCCGCCGACCCTGACCCCCACGAGGTGCTCGACGAGTTCAAGGAGATGGTGGATAGCCTGCACCAGGCCGGCATCGAGATCTGGGTGGATGTGGTCTACAACCACACCGGCGAAGGGGGGCTCTGGCGTGAGCGCATCTACCAGGACGATGCGAGCCTCGATCCGACTACCGACTCCACCTTCTACAACTTCGATCCTCACGAGGTGGCCGGGATCTACAGCTACCGAGGGCTCGACAACGCCAACTACTACGGGCTGAGCGACGACGGGCTGACCTACTGGAACAACACCGGAGTCGGCAACCAGACGCGCCCCAACCACCGGCCGATGCGTCGTCTCATCCTCGACTCCTTGCGCTTCCTGGTAGAGGAGTTGCACGTCGACGGCTTCCGCTTCGACCTGGCTCCCATCCTGGGCGAGGTCGACGGCGACTTCAATCAGTGGGCCGATTCGAGTACGACCGTACTGCAGGACATCGCCGACGACCCGGTGCTGACCGCGTACAACACCCGGATTGTGGCCGAGCCATGGTCGGCCTGCTGGGATTGCTACAACCCCGTTGTCGGTGCATTCCCGGCTTCCACGGTCGCTGCTGGACACAGCTGGGGTGAGTGGAACAATCGCTTCCGGGATTGGTGGCGGTCGTTTGTGAACGACGACACCTGGCGCTTGAACAGCGCCGAAGCCGAGATCGACGGCGGAGGGACTCTGACAGGTTCCTACAACCTCTTCGCCGACGAGGACCGCAAGCCCTACCACAGCAACAACTTCATCACGATTCACGACGGCTTCACGATGTACGACCTGGTGTCCTACAGCGAGAAGCAGAACGGCTGTGGGCCGCTCAACCCGGTCTGTTGCGACGATCCCAACTCACCCTGGTGCGACCAGGACAGCGGTGAGGAGCACAATCGCTCGCGTGACTGGGGCTCTGATGAGGAAGGAGAGGCCACCAAGCGTCAGATGATGCGCAACTTCTTTGCCGCCATGCTCATCAGCCACGGGACCCCGCTCCTCCTGGGCGGTGACGAGTGGATGCGCACCCAGCACGGCAACAACAACGCCTACTCGACAGGGGCAGACAACCCCTTCAACTGGTTCCAGTGGGGCACCTGGCAGCAGAACTCCGAGCGACTCCGGATGCACGACTTCGTGCGGGAACTCATCGCCTTCCGCAAGGACCACGCTTACGCCTTTGCGCCCGCCGACTACGGGGCAAGTGCGCCCTACGCGTGGAAGTCGGCCGAGAATGCCGACCTCGAGGGGGAGGCCTGGGATAGCCGACATCTGATGCTCCACTACTACGACCCGACAGTGGGCCCCGAGCTGGCCATCCTCATCAACATGGAGCGGGGGCCGGTGACCTTTGCGCTGCCGGAAGGACGGACCTGGGTGCGAAGGGCGGATACTCAGCGCTGGTTCGACTTCGACAACTCCGCCTCCGAAGAGGACTTCTTCGACACCACTGGTTCCAGCCGCGAGACAAGCCACAACATCGACCGGGATGGGACGGAGGCGGTGCCGTCAAGCTACGGGGTGCAGGGCTCATCGATCGTGATCCTCGAGGCTGTGGTGGTGGGGAGATGAGCGGGGGCACCGACCGGAAGACCTCGGTCCTTGACTGGACTGCAGGTCGCGCCCTTAGGGGGCTGGGCCGGACGCTCGGGCTCGGATTGGTCCTTCTGGGGGTCTCCCTCGCCGCTCCACCCTCGTCCTGGGCCGTCTCGAGCCCCAAGCCCCTGTCGGTCGGAGGGTACTTCCGCATCATGGCTCGCCCCGACCTCCAGGGGGGGGACGGTCGCCTGGGCTACTGGAACCTCTACGGTCGGCTCCTGAACGAGGGGCCATGGGCGGCCCTGGAGCTGCGCCTTCGGCTTCTGGACGCCCCGCCCGGCAGCTACGAACCCTGGACCCGCATCCACTTGCGCATCGAGGGCGGTGGGGTGCGGAATGCCGAGGCTTCCGACGGGGCCCTGGCGGAGTTCCGTCTCGCGCAGTTGTACGTCCAAGCAGGAAATCTGGGCATCCCCGGCCTCACCTGGCAGCTTGGGACCCAAGAGTTCTGGTTTGGCGACTTGGGCCTCTACGACATGCGGCCGGCCCAGATCTTCCACCACATGCTGGGCCTGAGCGGCCGCTGGACGCGGGGGCCGTGGGAACTCCTGGTGGGGCTCGGAGACTCCGGCTTTGGGATGAAGGGGGCCGAGTACAGCCCAGTGCTTACCGGCGGCGCTGCGCTTCGCTTGAATCTCTTCGGCCACCTCGACATCGGTGTGGGCGGGGAGCTCCGCTTCGAGCCGCCGGTGGAGGGCAACCGCAGGGCACCTCATCGAACGCCAGGGCTGGACTACCACGACTGGGTGCAGGGTGAGGTCCTGTCCACCTTCCTGGACGCCAACCCGGGGGCGCTGACCGAGTTTCCGAAGCCAGTGGCCACCCACGCCCTCTCTGGGAAGGTCATCGCAGGGCTGGGCCTTGGCGGTTGGGGGCCCTTTCAGTGGAACAGCTTCTACTTCAGCCTAGAACACCTGCATCCTGAGAACGCAGCCACTGAGGAGGCGGACGGCGAGGAGAAGACCTTCTACGTCCAGGAGCTGAGCGACGATCGTTGGGCCGTCGTACTTGGCAACGAGCTGCAGCTGGCCCTGGCCCCCGAGCGCCTGGATCTGATCTGGGCGGTCCTCTACGGGCGTCACTGGGACGACGACAATCGAATCGTCCCGGCTGATCACGATCGTGAGTACCTGAGCACCGTGCTGAGGCTGCAGGTGTATCCGACCCGGGTTCTGCACGTCTTGGTCGAGGGCAGCGCCGCACGAGAGGTGTCGTTCAACGGCAACCAGTGGCGAAACCATGGGGACTCTATCTTCGAGAGCACCGACGGATTGGCGGACAGCCAAGGCTTGGAGTTCGGCGATGCGGACCAGCGGGTGACGATTCAGGGCAAGGCGGGGGTCGTCCTCAATCCCTTGGGTCCGGGGATCTATGTGCGCCCATCCCTGCGCATTCTCTACGGAATCCAGTACTCAACGGCAAATAATGCCTTTGGGAACAGCTATGTGGAGACATTAGATCAGTTCAGTGACTTTGGAGCTTATGAAACTCACATTCATCACGTCATCGCATTGGAGGCCGAGGCATGGTTTTAGTCTCCTGTGTGGCAAGAAGGTGTGGCCGATGTGTATTTCCTCTGTTTTTGGTGGCAATGATTGGACTAATTCTGTCCTCCTGTCTGCCCAAGCAGAGCCCGCCCCGACTCAAGGATGAGGTTCCACTTGTGGCGTTGGGCCTCTTGGACGGCGAGGACGCAGCGGTGGACCCGCTGCCGGTTCGGCTGCAGGAGGAGTTGAATGAGGCCCTGGCCACTCGGAATATCCTGCCCCAGTGGTCAGGACCCGAGGGTGCGGGCTCCCTTCGTTCGACGGCGGCTCGCTGGGAGGCTGCACTCGCGGGGGCCGAGGCTGCGCCGCTCGTCCTGCTTGCAGAGGTCCGGGCGCGCTTCGACTCCCTACTCGAAGGACGCTTC
>CAZQTQ010000167.1:2435-8804 GCA_964596025.1 uncultured Rickettsiales bacterium | reverse complement strand
GCACCATCGGCGGGAGCATAACGCTGTCGCCCTTCGCCTTCCATGGGCCAAGTCGGCTCTGGACCCGTGGCAGACTTCCGCCGACTGGTCCGGGAGGGCCGTTGACCTGGAGGTTGGCAGCGCACTACCCTGGAGCCCTCATGTCGAGGAGATACCCAATGACGCTGCGTCGTTTCCTGCTTTGCTCGCTGCTGGTGGTCTTTGCTCTTGGGGTGGTCGCCGACCCAGCCTTTGCGAAGAAGAAGAAAAAGAAGAAGGGCAAGAAGGCCGACGACGACGACAATTGGTCCGAGCCCGTCCAGGAGATCGACGAGGGGGACGGCTTCACGAAGATCACCTTGGACATCGATGGAGATCAGCAAGCAGACGTCTTCAATTACGTCCGTGCCGGTGAGGGCGACGAGAAGATGCGGCTCGTGCGCAAGGAGATCGATCTCAACTTCGACGGGAAGGTAGATGTCACCCAGATCTGGAAGGATGGCTCCATGACCCAGGAGCAGATCGATGCCGATTTCGATGGCCGGGTCGACTGGACGGACTTCTACGACGGTGGAGACCGGATTCGGGCTGAGTGGGACACGCGCTACGATGGTCGTGCGGACATGATTCGTTACTACGAGGGCGGCTTGCTAGCCCGCCTCGAGATGGACACGACGGGCGACGCCAAGATCGACTACTGGGAGTACTACAAAGAGGGTGTAATGCAGCGTTCGGGCTGGGACTTGGACGCGGACGGCACCATCGACAAGTGGGGCGAGCGCTAGCTGGGTATCTCGACGGGGACGGTCCCGTCCTCCTTCACGGTTATTGCCGCTACCAAGCTCCCCATCAGACCGAACAGTAGAGCCGCAGTGCCCCCCATCCAGGCATAAGTGATCGCAAAGATCGCTCGGGCTTGGTGCTGGAGATCGTGGCGCTCAAGCTCACGCAGCAGTTCGTCGTAGCCCGGCGTTTCGTGCAGCGTTGTTGCATCGTTGGTGGCCAAGAACACCGCTGTCCCAAGGCTCGCCCAGAGTAGGCCTGCGACCAGAGAGGCGGCGAGGCCGCCGAGTACCGCGCTCGACGGGCGTCGGGGAGTTCCTTTGGGCTGGTCGGCGAGCTCAGCACGGGTGACTCGGTAGGATCCCCAGACATTGATGGGCCAACAACAGCACAGGAGCGAACCCGCTAGGCCCATTGCAGTGCCCCAGCCCAAGATGCGGAGAGTGCGTGAGGATTCGGCCAACTCACGCGCTCCCGGTGGCAGCTGCAAGCTTCGTGACCAAGGACCGAACCTCCTGGGCGCGCTCCTTCGGCAGAACCAGCACCCCGTGTTCGGTGGCCACGACCACGAGGTTGGAAACACCTAGCAAGGCTACCGATTTTCCAGGTGCATAGACGATGTTGTCCGCCGCCTCTTCTGCCACAAGCTTGCCGGCGCGGGAGACGCCGCCTGGTCCCGGCTGGAAGACTGCTTGCATCGCGTCCCAGCTGCCAAGATCGCTCCAACCGAAGCGGGCGGGAACGGCGCGGACCTCGGGGGCGAGCTCCATGATTCCATGATCCACGGAGATCGCAGGAAGCCGTGAGTACTCGACTGCGAGGCCCTTTGGGTCGTCTTGCTGGAGGCAGGCGAGGAAGGTCATGAGGACGTCGAAGCGCTCGTCTACGTCGCCTGAGACGTAGACCATGTAGCCGAAGCGAAACACGAAGATGCCGGCGTTCCACCACCACTTGTCCGAAGCGTGATACTCCCGGGCGAGGTCTGCGCTGGGTTTCTCCTTGAATTGAAGGACCTTCCGGATGCTCAAGTTCGGGTCGGTTCCCTCCACCTCAAGATCCTGGTTCTCGAGTCCGAGGTAGCCGTAGCCCGTCGAGGGGTGAGTGGGTTGAATTCCGACGGTCACGATCGCCTTCTCGGCCCGCGAAACCGAGATTGCGTGCTCCAGGTCAGCGGCAAAGAGGGTGTCGTCGTCGACCAGGGCATCGGCGGGGAGCACCACTACCGGATCGTGAGCACCCGCCCCTGCCAGTCCCAGGTAAGCCATTCCCAGAAGGAGGGCAGGTGCCGTGTTACGCGCCTCGGGCTCGATGATCAGGTGGGCCGGATCCCGATCTCCCCAGAGAGCGGAGATGGCTTCGGTCTGGGGTGGCGAGGTCACGATCCGAATTCGGTCTCGCTCTGTGATGGCCTCTGCCCGTTGAAGGGTAGCCTCCAGCAGGGTCTGGCCCCCGGCTAGGAGCGGCAACACATGCTTGGGCTCCTCTGGTCGAGAGGCAGGCCAAAAACGGGTCCCGCTTCCGCCGGCAAGGATGAGAACCCAGGGGCGAGGAGCTGTGGTCATTGGGGACCTCTCTGGTTGTTGGAGGACTGGGCAGAGGCGTAGCCAATGCGGCTTCTGACCCGGTCCAAGACCTCTTGGGCAACGGTCCGGGCCCTCTTGGCGCCGGCACGGAGAATGTCTTCCAGGGTGGCGTCGTCGGCTCGTAGGCGAATGTAGCGATCCCGGGCGGGCCCGAGTTCTTCGTCCATCGCTTCGAACAGGGCCTGTTTGGCGTGCCCGTAACCGAAATTTCCCGCCCTGTAGTGCTCCGCCATGGCCTCTTGGTCCTTCGGATCTGCGAAGAGCCGGTAGAGTTCGAAGACGCTGCAGTTCTCGGGATCCTTGGGGTCTTCGAGAGGTGTGGAGTCCGTCTGAACCGCCATGCAGGCCTTGCGGAGTTTTTTGGGCGGCAAGAAAACGGGGATGGTGTTTCCGTAGGACTTGCTCATCTTGCGGCCGTCGATTCCTATGACCGTCTGGACCTCTTTTTGGACGAGCGCACGAGGTAGCACCAGGGCCTCGCCGAAGGTGTGGTTGAAGCGTTGCGCCATGTCCCGGGACATCTCGATGTGTTGGACCTGGTCCTTTCCGACCGGCACGACGTCCGAGTCGTACAACAAGATGTCGGCGGCCATCAGCACCGGATAGGAAAAGAGGCCATGGTTGATGCTGCCTGTCTCCCCCCGCTCCTTGGCGGCCTTGTATGCATGAGCGCGTTCCAGCAAGCCCATCGACGTCATGCAACTAAGTACCCAGCTGAGCTCACAGACCTCCGGAACATCGCTCTGTCGCCAGAAGACCGCGCGCTCGGGGTCGAGGCCAAAGGCCAGGAAGGTGGCGGTGATGTCGAGCGTGTGAGCACGCATCTCCTCGCCATCATGGGTTGAGGTCAGGGCGTGGTAGTCCGCGACAAAATAGTAGGCGTCGTAGTGCTCCTGAAGAGAGATTGCCGGCTTGATCATTCCCAGGTAGTTGCCGATGTGAGGCATGCCGGTGGGCTTGATTCCCGAAAGGGAACGAGGACGGCTCACGATGCGCTCCAGGCCTGGATGTTGGGAAAGTCTGCGGGGCGAGTCTGCCGGAGGCCTTCGTAGACCACAATCCCCACTGCGGTCGATAGATTGAGGGAGCGGACGGGCCCTAGTTGAGGGATGCGGGCAAGTTGTTGGCCCGCCTCCTCACGGAGCCTGGGTCCAAGCCCGGAAGTCTCCTTGCCAAATACCAGCACATCTCCGGGAGAAAATGCGACCGCAGTATGCGGCTTCTTGGCGTGAGTCGAGAAGAAGTGGAAACGCTCGGGGGAGAGATTGAGGGTGGCGGTGCAGGCCTGCCAGGACGGATGGACCCTGAGTTGGACGTCCTTCCAATAGTCGAGGCCCGCCCTCCGGACGGCCTTCTCAGAGAGGTCAAAGCCAAGAGGTTCTATCAAGTGCAGGTGGCAGCCTGTTCCGACACACAGCCTTCCCACACTGCCGGTGTTCGGAGGGATCAAGGGCTCGACGAGGACGACGTGGAATGGTGCTTCCCTCACGGCTGCCACACCCGGGCAGAGCCGCTTGCGCGCGGATCTGCTGCGCCCTGCCAGGTCCCGGAGTCGGGTTCGAACGAGGCGATCTGTACGATGCCGGCATACCCGAGCCTGGAGAATACGAAGCCTTCCTTCTCGAGTCGTGCAGTCACGTCCGAAGGAAAATCGTCCTCAGCGAGAACGTCTTCCGGCAGCCACTGGTGGTGAATTCGGGCCCGTGCCACTGCCTGGTTGGCGGTAAGTCCGCCGTCTAACGCTGCCAAGAGCGTCTGCAAGGTCGCGGTGATGATCCGGGGGCCGCCCGCTCCGCCGAGGGCAAGTCGCACCCGGCCCTCGGGATCCAGAACCAGGGTTGGGGACATCGATGAGAGTGGCCGCTTGCCGGCCTCGGGGCGGTTGTTTTCGCCCTGGATCAGGCCGAAGGCATTGGGCTTACCGGGCCGTGCCGCGAAGTCGTCCATCTCGTCGTTGAGGATGAGCCCAGTTTGCGGGTCGCCCTGCAAGCTTCCCAAGGCGAGGTTGATTGTGGTGGTGAGGGAGACAGCGGAGCCCAAACCATCGATCACGCTGAGATGTGAGGTGCCGTGATCGTCAGCAAGCAAGTCGCCCAACTCTCCCTTCTCACCGGACAGGCCGGCGGTACGAAGAGGTAGGGGACCGCGCTTAGGAATGCGACCGCTGAGTCGATCCAGGAGGGAGGGTGCTAGGAGCTCTTCCATGGGGATCTCGACGAAGTCCGGGTCGCCACCGTAGGCCGCCCGGTCGGCGAATCCATGCCTCAAAGCGGCCAAGAGCACCCGGGTCCATGCCAGGGAACCAAATTCTAGGCGGTAGTGGTCGGTGCGTTCCAGGATGCCCAAGCTCTGTTGGATAACCATTCCACCCGAGGAGGGCGGAGGCATTGAGAGGATCTGGTAGTTCCGATAGTTCCCTACAAGCGGCTCTCGGTGCTTTACCTCGTAACTGGCGAGGTCGTTGACGGTCCAGGGGAGGCCTTGGCGGGCAAGGAAACCCGTGAGGGCGATGGCAAGGGGCCCACTGTAGAGCGCGTCCCCACCGTGAGCGCTGAGGTAGCTCAGGGTTCGCGCCAAAGCGGGGCGTGTGCAGGTCTCTCCCGCTTCCAGCACCCGCCCCCCCAGACTGAAGTCGGCCCGCAGGCCGGCATCGCCGAGGATGGCGTCGGGGTGGCGGGCTAGGGCCTTGGCAAGGTCGGGTCCAACAGGAAAGCCCTCCCTGGCAAGCACTTCCGACGGCGCGACGATCTCGGCCCAGGGCAGCCGGCCCCCAATTCGGTGCAGCTCAGCGAGCCCTGCCGGCTCTCCAGGAATTCCAGTCGACCACGGGCCTCGGCTGGAATCCCGCCCATCGGGAGCGTAGGTGTCGGGGTTGAAGAATGTGGGTGCTTGCTCTCGAAAGTCGAGGGCGCCGGTGGCTCCGTCATCGAGGCGATACAGCGCGAAGCCCCCGCCCCCTAGACCACTGCTTTGTGGATTGACGACCCCCAACGCGAGCGCGGTTCCAATGGCAGCGTCGACCGCCGATCCTCCAGCTCGAAGGAGTGCCATGCCCACTTCAGTGGCTAGTGGATGAGCTGAAGCAACGACGCCGCCAGCAGCAAACGGAGAATCAGCAGCCCCCACCTGCGTTGGCAGTGGGTCATCCAGGCTCCCGTCGGCAGGTACTGCGGCGGTCCCGGCACAAAGGGCGAGGCTGGCACACAGGAGGAGAGCCGTGAGGCTTCGGCGGGACAGACCCACGAAGTGGAACGGGTTCTGTGGCGCCGTCCTTGCCCTATCGACGGGGGCCTGGGCTCCTGCGGCCATGATCAGCCCTTCGTGGCGACGATGACCCGGGAGGGCCGAAGCAGCTGACCCTTGTAGCGGTAGCCCTTTCTTTCCTCGAACAAGACTTCCTGGTCCTCTTGCTTGCCGGTAGCCGGGATCATCGCAGTGGCCTCGTGGAGCTGCGGATCGAAGGGCTGGCCGAGGGCGTCGATAGGCTCGACCCCCCATGCGGAGAGGGCGCTTCGGAACTGCTGGAGCACCATGTCGAGGCCCTGGAGAAGATCGTCTTCTTCTCCACCCTTTCCGGCCGCATCGAAGGATCGACCTAGGTTGTCGAGGACGTCGAGCAGGGAGCCAAGCACTTCCATCTTGTCGCGGTCAAGCGCACGCTCCCGGTCCCGTTTGAGGCGCCCTCTCTCCCGATCCATGTCGGCAGTAGCTTGCTTGTAGGCTGTGATGTACTCCTTCAGCTGGGCGTCCTTTTGTTCCAACTTCTCCCGCAGGGTCCGGATGAGAATCTGTTCGGCGGACGGCGGCGGTGGGGGAGGCGGAAGGTCGGCGGTCTCCTCGGCGACGTCCTCCGCGGTTGGTTCCGGTTTGTCGGCTTGGATCGGGGTTGTCGCCTCCGCGGTCTCTGAAGGACCTCCGTCGTCGCTCGGGTCTGCGGCACCACTGAGCTCGAAGTCGGACGATGCGCTTGCTTCGGTGGCCTCGCCGTCCGCTTCATAAGGGGCCTCTCCCTCATCCGAGACCA
>CAZQTQ010000167.1:995-2403 GCA_964596025.1 uncultured Rickettsiales bacterium | reverse complement strand
TCGAGGGCGCCTCGGACGGGGTGGTGGGCGGAAGAAGGCTTGAGCCATTCTCTGACTTGGAGATTTGGGATGCTGCCACGGACGACTCTCCGATCGATCAGGATGAGGAGGCCAGGGATAATCTCCCCACGCGCGAAGTCAAGCGCAGAGGACACAAGGAAGGAAAGGGACAGGATTTGGGGAGGGCAAAAAATACTTGATCTGTATGGTTAGAAATAAGCAATAAGTAGTCAAAAAATAAGCGAATAACTACAAGGAGTATTTTGCGAGGAACCCGTTTCGAACCTCGCCGTCCCGGCAAGTCCCCGTCGGGCCGGAGTCGCCCCCCTGCCGGGCCAAATTACCGGCGTAGGCCTTCCTTTCGTCTGCTCCATTCAAGAACATGATCAGAGCATTTGGAGGGAAGGTCAGATCTGTATGACTCGAGACCACCGGCATCGGCCCTACGCTCTCGGTACCTGGGACCTGCTTTGACCCAAGACGGGCGCTTCCCCATCTTCGGTATCGCTCTCGGCGTGGGAGCTGTCCTGGGCATGGCGGTCGTCTTCACTGTTGCCTTTGTCCCCGGCCCGCCGGGCCCCCTGGTTCTCCAGCAGATTCGGGTCGTCCACGACAGCCTCCTTCCCAAGCGTACTGCGGTTGATCTGCCACCGCTGAGCGGCCCGCTTCCCCCCGCTCGCTTGGAGGCAGAAGCTGAGAGCATTCTCGCTGGTAGGAGGGTCGAGTCCCTTGCCTACCGATGGGGACGGTTGTGGGTCACTGCTCACCGCATTCACGGAGAAACGCAGTTCCCCGGTTCGTCGGTGGACTTTCTTCTCCACGGAGTGCCCATGCAGGCCTTCTCGCTGGGCAGGCTGGAGGCTATCGGCTGGCTTCGCCCTGGCCCCTACGAGGTCGTGGTCCTGTGCAATTGTTCGCCCAAGAAACTCATGGGATTTGCTGAAGCCTTTGAGCCGACCGAGCGCGATGGCTGGCCGAGCGAGCACCCCGGAGCCTTCCCTGCGAGGCCAAGAGGAGCGTCAGTCACCCCCCCTTTCATCAAGGGCCAGGAGACGGACGCGGCTCTGGGCGTGAAACTGGGCCACGAGGGGCGCTAGTCGCCAGGTCGCCAGCGAAGTCAGCACCAAGGCGGTCCCGAGTACTGGACCAAGTCGCGGCGTCAGCACCAAGGCGACGGCTGTACCGAGCAACCCGATCAGCCGCAGGACGGAGCGGAGCCGGAGCGCGTCTTTCACGATCAACAAAGACTGGTGGACGGCGGTCTCCTCCGCCTCGGCGAGAGCCGCCGAAGTCTCCAGTCGTGCTGCGGCGCCGTCCAAATCCCCGAGGTGGGCGAGGAGCAGGTGTGCCGCGAAAAAGGCTGGCTGGTGGAGCTGGGGCTCTAGGTCCGAGGACTGGTCCAGAAGCT
>CAZQTQ010000167.1:0-985 GCA_964596025.1 uncultured Rickettsiales bacterium | reverse complement strand
GACCATCGTTGGGTAGGTGATGGCTTGCCATCTCGGCGTAGAACTCCGCCTCCTCCTGCCGTCCCAACGCATCCAGGCTTCCGAGCAGAGCGAGGTAACTCTCCCGGTGGTAGGGGTTCGCGGATAGGACTCCCTGAAAGCACGCGACGGCGTCATCCAGCCGTTCCTCGCGAAAGGCCAGGACCCCCTCGGCAAAGCCTTCCGGGCTCTCCTCGCCGTCATCGTCAGGATCGGACATGGGCCACAGGGCCGCCTCCACAGATCCCAAGTCGCCTCCCAAGCCGTGCACTGCGAACTCCACTGGCTCCTTCGCCGCCGCTCGTAAGCCGGGAGGGATTGGGTCCTTCCCCGTCAAGATGTAGCCCGCTCCTGCCCCTTCCTCCGCCAGGAGCAGTAGCTCCACCTCCGCCCCCACGTGCCCCATGTAGGAAGCCCGGGCCTTGCGCCAGAGTTCGGTGGGGTCTTGGTCGCCGACCCGATCAAAGGGGTAGACATAGAGGAGGTGGCCGCTGCCGGACGTCGCGACCTCTCCTACCGTGATGTGGTAGATGCGGCTGGCCGGGTCTTCTTGGAGCAAAGTGACGGTGAGGCCCAAGTCGCCATCGAGGCGCAATCCCCGCCGCTGGAGCACCTTGCCGTAAAATCGCCGCAGGATCTCGTAGCCTTCACCCAAGGCAGCCCGCGGCCTCAGGACGGGGGCGAGCTTGCCCCCATCCCGCAGGATCTTGAAGCTGCGCTTCAGTTGGTCTATGCGCTGGCTGCAGTGGCCGATCTCCGCTGCCACCAAGGCGTCCTCGGCGTAGCGCCAGGGCGCGCTCTGAATTCTGCGGCGGTAGACCGCCAACGACTCTTCGTAGGAGTAGCGCCGGACCACCCCATCGCGGTCCACCAATTCCACTGGGAATTCGATGATATCGCTGTACTCCTTGCCCGAATAGGCCTCAAGACGCGTGCTGAGGTCTTCGTCCTTGGGCTGGGCTGGAGG
>CAZQTQ010000166.1:7912-8838 GCA_964596025.1 uncultured Rickettsiales bacterium | reverse complement strand
GTCCGTGGCCGTGAGGCCGGCCCGGATGTCGAGGACCAGGATGATTACGTCGGCCTCCTCGATTGCAACCAGGGCCTGGGTGCGGATGAGCCGGGCCATGACGTCGCCCACCACCACTCCCTTCTCTTCAAAACCCCCGGTGTCGCAGAGGATGACCTCCTGGTCACCGAAACTCGCAATGGCGTAGTTTCGGTCCCGCGTGACCCCAGGTTCGTCCTGCACGAGTGCCTTGCGGCGACCCAAGAGCCGATTGAAGAGCGAGGACTTGCCAACATTGGGACGCCCGACGACGGTAACGACAGCCTTGCTCACCGGCTCTTCTCCGCGTCAAACATGCCGTACCGCTCCACTGCGCGCCGGTGGCGGGTCCAGCGGGGGTCAACACCAACCGTGAGCTTGAGGAAGACTGAAGTGCCCAGCAGGCGCTCGATCTCGTAGCGAGCTGCCGTGCCAACGCTCTTCAGACGCGACCCCTTCTTGCCGATCACTATGCCCTTTTGGCTGTCCCGCTCCACCCAGATGCGCGCCGAGATCGACGTGTGCTTGCCGTCCTTGCGGAGCTCGAACTCTTCGACTTGCACCGCCACCGCATAGGGCAGTTCCTGATTGAGCTGGTGGAAGAGCTTCTCACGAATAAGTTCCGCCACCACAAAGCGCTCTGAAACGTCGGTTATCTGGTCCTTCGGGAAGTAGGCGGGCCCTTCGGGGAGGAGTCGGAGAATCTCTGCCAGCAGCACGTCGACCCCATCGCCGTTCTTGGCGCTGATCGGGACGATGCCTTCGAGCGGGAGCGACCCCTGAGCCCAGGCATCCATCACCGGCAGGAGACTGGCCTTGGGCACCTGGTCGATCTTGTTGGGTACAAGGAGTGCTGGGACTTGTTGACGTTCAATCTGCTCCAAGAGCAGTCGATCCTTCTCGGGATC
>CAZQTQ010000166.1:0-7902 GCA_964596025.1 uncultured Rickettsiales bacterium | reverse complement strand
AGCAGGACCACCAAGTCCACGTCTCCCAGCGCCTGAACGGCTTGCTCTACCATCCGGCGGTTCAAGAGGGAGCGCGCCTCGTGGACCCCTGGGGTGTCCAGGAAGAGGATCTGCGCGTCGTCTTGGTTGTGAATGCCGAGGATCCGGTTCCGCGTGGTCTGCGGACGGCTCGACACGATGCTCAGCTTCTGGCCCAATACCCGGTTCAACAGGGTGGACTTGCCGACGTTTGGCCGACCCAAGAGGGCAACGTATCCGCTTTTGTGCAAGTCCATGAGGGGCCTCAGCTGCTGCGACGGGCGTCTAGGACGCCTTCCGAGCCGAACCGCTCGGAAGGGGTGGGACATCTTCCGGCTTCAGCAGCCCCGCAAAGGCACGAACCGTCCCCGGTGGCTGCTCGTCGAGTCCCAGAATCCGCAGCTCACGTAGCCGAAACTGCTGAATGAGATCGTGCAGTAGCTGGTTCTCATGACCCCGTACGCCGTGTTCTTCTCGGGGGTGAACGACCACCGTAAAGGCGCGTGTACCCAAGGCAAATACTGAAGTCAACGCAGCGATGACGTGCTGGCGGATCGCCTCGGACTCCACCTGGCCCCGCAGTGACGGATCGTGGGGGCCGTCGAGTACCTCGGGGGATTCCGCCAAGTCGAACCCAGGTTGCAGGCCGAGGCGAATCACGGGGACGCCCCTGGCACGAAGCGCTAGCACCACATCCCGACAGGTGACCACCGCCTCGTCAAGCCGCATCGGCTTCCACCCGCGCTCGAGGAAAGCGGCCAAGCGCGTCCCCTCCAGGGCAAGGGCTGGGAGTACACGGGCGCCCCCCGGACTCACGGAAGCAACGGCCTCAGCCGTTCTCACCGCCGACTGGTGGGAGGAACTGGGCAGACCTGGCGTCAAGTGGGCCACTGAACGAAGCCGCGCCCGGTGCAGGCGACCGATGGCGTCCAAGACCTGCAGCGGCGCCGTCGGCTCCAGTCCCAGTTCCTGTCGAACTTCCCGCTCCAGGCTGTGCAGCGGCACCTCGACGGTTCCGACGCCTCGGCTTCGGAACTCTGCAAGCGGGGCCTTGAGGACACTGCTGGGACTCAAGGTGATTCGGATTGAGCGCACCCGCCCCCTCCGGACTTCGCGCTCGGCCGCATCCAAGAGTGCGGTCCGGGGAATCCGGGGCAAACTCCACAGGTCGCCTCCATAGAGCCCGAGCTCTATGGGTTTCTCTTGGCCTTCGGCCCCAAACTGAGCCTCAATGCAACGGTCGACAAGCGCCGAGAGCTCATCCGGAAGAGGCGGTTCCAGCAAAGGAGGGGTCCCCGGGGGCGGACAGTAGGGACAGCCGTCCTGGCAACTTCCGTGAGGGAGGGCGAGCGGGACAATGGTCGCGGGGTACTTCATACCAACGATTCCAGCGCAGCCTGGGCGGCGGCTCTTGCCGCGTCCTGCTTGCTTCGACCCGTGCCACTGCCCAGGGTCCGGTCCCCTAGACCGACCTCGAGGGTCCACATCGGTAGGTGGGCAGGACCCGCTGTCCCGAGCAACCGGTACTGGGGCGTCCCCATCCCCATGGCCTGCAGACGCTCCTGCAGCAGGGTGCGTGGGTCTTGCGGTGAGTGCACACTGCCGTCGCCCTCCCGGCGCTGCAACGCCTCCTCGAAGAGGGTCAAGATGAACGACTGAGCTGCTTGCATACCGCCGTCCGCGTACACAGCTCCGATGACGGCCTCCAGGGCATTGGCGAGAATCGAGTCTTTGTCGCGGCCCCCAGTCTGAATCTCCCCTTTGCTCAGTCGCAGGTGCGACCCCAGATCAAGGCTTCGAGCCCGTTCCGCAAGGGTCTCGCGCCGGACCAGGCTGGCGCGCGCCCGCGTAAGTCGGCCTTCGTCGTCCGGAAACTCACGAAAGAGGGCCTCGGCAACGACCAAGCCCAGTACGGCATCGCCGAGGAACTCGAGCCTCTCGTTGTCGGGTTGCAGCGGTTCCTGAGCCTGAGACCACGAGCGGTGACTGAGGGCGCGCTGGAGTCGTCCCGGGTCCCGAAATCGGTATCCCAGGCGCTCCTGAATCTCCCAGAGGGGGTCAGCGCTCATCGCCGAATCATTCCATCCACCAGGGCCAGTGACAAATCTAGAGGGGCTCGTGTGCGGCGAAGAGATCGACGCCAGTGGGCTCCGGACTTGCCGAAGCGAGAGAGACCGAGGCCGACAAATCGAACTGGCCCGTCCCCTGGCCCAAGGCCACACTTAGGGTGCGATCGCTGGACAGGACCTGCGGGTCCCAGAGGAGGGCGAGGTCCAGGACCCCGTCTCCGCCGGCATCGAAGGGCCGAATCCAGCCGCGGCCCGCGCCCGGCCCCTGTCCCGCCTCAAGGCCTGGGTTGAGATCAAGCGCCTCTATAGGGGCGGAAAAGCCACCGCTCCCGTCACCCGCCAGAAACCACAGAGAACCGGGGTCGCCTTCGTCACTGAGCCCCAGGACCAGGTCGGAAGCCCCGTCACCGTCAAAGTCCCCCGAGGCCACGGCCTTTGCCGCTTGGCTGAGGGCGAGGAGCACCAAGGGCGCAGCAAAGCTTCCATCCCCTTGGCCAAGATGAAGGAGGCAGAGCGTCTCAGCGCTCGAGCTCGGGCCGCACTCGACGAGATCGGCGAATCCATCCCCCGTGAGGTCGCTTGGGCCGTGATCGACAACCCAGTCGTCCCCTGTCCCCTGCTGGACGAGTTGCCCCGCACTCAGTGCGACAAAGGTGCCGGACCCGTCGTTCATCCAGGCCCACAGCGCGCCGGGCGTGGTGTCGACGTCCAAGAGAAGCAAGTCGAGGTCACCGTCAGCGTCCCAGTCACCGGCCGCGTGGATGCGCTCTCCAGGAAGCAGCGTCGGGCCGGAGATCGCCTCCGGCACGGGAAGTCCCTGACATGCACTGCGAACCCAATCGACGCCAACCAGAGAGGCGTCAGCTGGGTCCACCACTTGCCTCAGCGCTTCAGGTACACCGTCGCCGTCCAGATCGGCTCGAGCCGCTGCGAGGGAGCGCCCCTGTGGCAGGGTGCCCCCCCAGACCACAGGGCTTCCGACCTGTCCTGCTGCGTCCACGGGCCAGCTCTCCAGAGCTCCATCGAAGCGCCCCGTGAGGACGAAGCGCTGTCCCCCCTGTGCCGGCGGCTCGTCGACAAAATCGTCGCAGTCGTTGTCGAGACCATCGTCACAGACTTCGCTGAGCTGTGGCGCCATCTCGCTCTCCGTGTCGTCGCAGTCCGAGCAGGGCCCCGCCCCATCTCCGTCACCGTCGGGGAGGTCGGGGTCGGCGTCATCGACCAGCTCGTCGCAGTCCTCGTCGACCCCGGAGCAGAGCTCCTCGAGCAGGGTCGAGCGCGCGGGGTCCGCGTCGTCGCAGTCACCGGCGCAGAGCATTTCGCCGTCTCCGTCCGCGTCTTCCTCCGCCGCGGAGAGCTGACCGCTGCAAGCGGTATCCAGTCCGTCGCAGAGTTCAGGGGCCCCCGGAAAGACCTGAATCAGAGCGTCGTCGCAGTCCCCCGCACAGGGAAAGATGCCGTCCCCGTCGAGGTCTGCTTCGTCGCCCGCAACGCTTCCGACACAAGCATCGTCGATGCCGTTGCACAGCTCGGTTGCCGCGGAGTTGCGGGAGGGGTCTGAGTCGTCGCAATCCCCCGAGCAGACCATCTCGCCGTCTCCATCCGCATCGGCTTCCTCCACCGCGAGGGCCCCGGCACAGCTCCCGTCGACTCCGTCACAGGCTTCCACTGCACCAGGAAAGACCGAGCTGTCGGCGTCGTCACAGTCGCCAGCGCAGATGCGCACTCCATCGCTGTCGGCATCCGCTTCGTCGCTCGAGATACCTCCCTGGCAGCGGCCGTCTATGCCGTCGCACAGCTCTTCCGCGGCAGGGTTGACGCTCGGGCTGCTGTCGTCGCAGTCCCCGCTACAGGGCCGGAATCCGTCCCCATCTCCGTCGTTCTCATCCGCACTGACCGTTCCGGCGCAAGAGTCATCCACGCCGTTGCACAGCTCGTCCCCACCGGGCTGCACCGTAGCGTCACCGTCGTCGCAATCGCCGGCGCAGGACCGAACGCCGTCCCCATCGGCATCGACTTCATCGGCTGGAAGCTCCCCATCGCAGTCGGTGTCCTTGCCGTCGCAGAATTCCTCGGCCCCAGGGAGGACCGATGCGTCCTCATCATCACAGTCCTCGCAACTGCGCACGCCATCGCCGTCCGCGTCGCCCAGATCCGGATCCGAGGCCTCGTCGAGACCATCGCAGTCGTTGTCCAAGCCATCACAGGCTTCGGCCGCCAATGGGCTCACGGCGGGGTTTCCGTCGTCGCAATCGCCCGCGCAGGACCGCACACCGTCTGCATCCCCATCGGTTTCGTCCCCTGGGACCTCACCGTCGCAGTCGTTGTCCACTCCGTCGCAGAGTTCGACCGCCCCCGGATGGCTCTCAGCGCTGCGGTCGTCGCAGTCCTCGCAGAACGATGCCCCATCGCCGTCCCCGTCTCCGAGGTCCTCTCCGTCAACCTCACCATCGCAATCGTTGTCGACTCCGTCGCAGATCTCTTGGTGATCTGGATGTACCTCAGCCCGGCGATCGTCGCAGTCGCCGGCCGACACCAAGACCCCGTCGCCATCGGCATCGAGTTCGCGATCGACAAAGAAGCTGGGACCGGTGCAGCCGCCAACGAGCAGAACCAAGACGGACCCCAGCCCCGCGGAAGCGATGCGGCTCATCGACCTACTCGGATTCCGAAGTCCAAGCCTCCACCCACACTCAGATGCGGCCGCGAATCCTGAACACCAAGTTCGCCAAAGGGCCAGCTCTCCCGCAGGAGGAACCGGGCTCCAAGATCCACCCAGACCCGAGCCTTCTTCGCAGCTCCGGTTCGGCTGGGCAAGGTCCACCGCAGCTCCACATCCGGGCCATGCACGAGGTAGTGAAAGGGGGCCAGGTAGCCCACCGGGAGCAGCGATTCGGTGGGATGTCCGTAGCCGACGTTCCAGGCGAAGAACGGACTCAGTGCCATGCCCGCAGGAAGGGGGATCTGTGCACCTCCGGCCAGGTGAACGAATGGCAGCCACCCCGCGGGAACCCCACCCAGCACACCCTGAATCTGCTCGAGCTGAGACATCTCCAGGCCGCCGCCCAGGCGCAAGACAGCCCTCTGCTGAGCCAACGGCGCCTCAAGGGCCAGAAGAACCCGTAGGCCGAAGGCTGCGGACTTCTGCTGCCCTGCAGCGGCAGCTCCCAAGCGCAGAGCCAGAGCGGGTCCGGAGGTACGGGAATCTCCCAAGTCCCGTGCCGCAGCAGCACCAGTGACCTGTTCGCCGTACACTCCCGCCGCCGCACGGCCCACGCTGGGCCGGAGATCCATCCGGGTGTTCCCATCGGCCCGGACCTCGACCACATGGCCCCCTAGCTGATAGGCCCCAACCGGCAAGTGAACGGACGTAGTTCCCTCCTGCTCCTGCCCGTCCAGAGAGGCCAGGGCCGCGCGAAGCAGCCGCTTGATCTCGGGATCAAGAATCGGGGCAACCGGCTCCGGACGTAGTGCAGACTCCAAGGACGCGCCTACAACCAGAACCTTCCCAAAGCGGGTGGTAAGGAAATTGAAGAGGTTCTGCGCCTCGGGAGGCAGCTTCCCTTTGTACAGGGCTTCTGCACGCCGAATGTCGTCAACCGCTGGACCCACACGGCCGAGCTGTAAGCGGCAGCGCGCCAAGAGTACAAAGACCTGTGGGTTCTCGGGAGCCTGGGGATCTGCGGCTGCCCGCGCCAGGCTTTGCTCCGCCTCAGAAAATAGCCCCTCTTCGAGAAAGTACTGCGCCTGGGCGAGCCGGTGCGAGAAGGAGCTTTCGTCGCTGTCCGACGCCGACACACCACCGGGAACACCCAGCCCGAAGCAGAGGGCCGCAAGAGCCACACAGATGGCCGTCTGCGGACCTAAGGCAGGGCCCCCTCCGACGCGGCGGCCGTGCCGACTAGAAGCGCAAGACCAGCCCAAAATCCACTCCGAGGCGCAGCCACACAAAGTGGGAGCGTTGCACCT
The DNA here is from genome assembly GCA_964596025.1 of uncultured Rickettsiales bacterium. Taxonomy (GTDB): domain Bacteria; phylum Myxococcota_A; class UBA796; order UBA9615; family UBA9615; genus CAZQTQ01. The sequence continues at coordinate 1,846 of CAZQTQ010000166.1, read as the reverse complement.
GCAAAATCGAGAGTTCCCCGTCTCCTGCGAGTTCGGCACCCATGGGGACGGTGATTCCGCCACCTAGGACCTCGCCGACGACCCCCAACTGCAGGGCCCATCGGCCCCGCGGGCTGATCAGCCACCACAGGTCGATGCCCGCCTGCGCCCCAATCCCCACGGTCGAGAGGCGGCACTGCCCTTCGTAAACCACCCCAGTCACCTTGTGTTCAGCCAGACAGCCGACAAGACCCTCGCCCAGTGATCCTCCAACGATCCCCACGTGCGGGGTACCGAAGAACCGGGGACCAAATGCCAAGTCGAGGCCTAGGTCCAGTTGCCCCAGCACTTGGAGTGAGGGAATGGCTCGGTCGTCTGGGTTTGCCTGGGCCTCATCCGCTTCTGCTGTCCCTCCCTCGCTCGCCGTAAGCGTGAGTCCGGTACGAAGGCGTCCTTCGAGGCGCACAGGGCCCACACGTCGAGCCAAAGCAAGTCGAATCACCCCCGATACCGGTCCTCGCCCAACCAGGCCACCGGGAACGCCACCGAGGGCGCCCTCCAGAGCGACCGCGAACGACCAGGGTCCCGCCACGGGGCCCAGGTCTCCGGTTGCCCCCAAGCGGAAGGCCTTGGGGCGCGCCGGCGCCAGTGCATCGGGAAGCAGCCACTCAACCGTCACTCCAGCAATGACCTCCACTTCACTCTGCCCAACCCGGACGGTGCCCTCGGGCATCCAGAGTTCAGCCTCCTTCAGTCCGAACGCCGCGATCTTCTGCTGGACCAACTGGACATAGGTCTTTAGGGCGGGGTCGATCAAGAGGCCCTCGAACATCAGCTTGAAGGGCAGGCTGGGCAAGCTCCGTCCGCGGCCGAGGAGGACGGAGATGCGACCGTAGATACTCTGAAGTCGCCGCAGTTCGGCCTTGGCGACCTCCTCCTCTCGGCCACCAAACGCGGCAGCGGTGGCCCAAGCGTCGATGGCCACGCCGATGCGCCCTGCGCTCTCGCTCACGGTCCCTAGCTTGCGCCAGCAGTCGAAGTCCTCACGGCCCTCCGGCAAGCGGCAGGCCGCCTCCAGCGCTCGGGAGGCATCTCCGAGCTTGCCGAACTCGAACATGAGCTCTGCCTTCTTCATGAGAAAGGAGAAGCCCTGCTCTCCCTCCCCCTCCACCACTGGATCTCCCAGCTTGGACGACTCCGCCGGCCAAGCCGCGGTGGGACCGAGGAGGCCCAGTACCAAGAGAAGCCGGGGTCCGATCCAATGAAGAAGCCCGGAACGCCTGCGGCCGCTGGTTGCCCTCAAGCCCAAAGGCTCTTCACTCCTTGGGCTTCTTGCGACGCTCTCGGGATGCCTTCCGAGCCTTGGCCGCATCGATCATCTCCTTGGGGAGCTTGTAGCCCTGGACCTGAAGGTGTTCGGCAAAAGTCGGCAGCAAGCCGGTCGGCTCCAGTTCTCCGTCGATCACGCCCTTGGAGTCCTTGCCCCGCGTCTTGAAGGCGTAGAGATCTCGCGTCTGGTACCGGTCTCCTTCGCTGAGCTCGAGGACCTCACTGATCTGCGTCAGCCTGCGTGACCCGTCCCCAAACCGAGCAATCTGGATAATGACGTCCAGCGCCAGAGCGATCTGGGAGCGAAGAGCGTGGAGCGGGATGTCGACGTCACCCATCAGGGCCAAGGTCTCGAGCCGGGCGAGGGTCTCAGGGGGCGTGCTCGCGTGAGTGGTCGACATGGACCCCTTGTGCCCCGAGACCATGGCTTGAACCATGTCCAGGGATTCGCCGCCACGGACCTCACCGATAAGCACCCGATCCGGCCGCATCCGCATAGCGGACCCAAGCAAATGACGACCAAGTTCGAATTCGGACA
>CAZQTQ010000165.1:0-8846 GCA_964596025.1 uncultured Rickettsiales bacterium | reverse complement strand
GCGGCTATTCCTGGAACCCGGGAAATCGATTCGAACGCCTGGAGGAGCAAGATCGAGCTCAGCGTTTTGCACTGATGATGAGCGTGGCCTTTGTTTTCCTCCTGATGGGGATGCTCTTCGAGTCCTTTTGGACTCCAGTGGCCGTGCTTCTTTCGATTCCCTTCGCCTTTGTCGGTGTCTACTGGATGCTCTATCTCACCGGGACGACCCTCGAGGTCATGGCCGGCATCGGCTTGGTCATCCTGGTTGGCATCGTTGTCAACAACGCCATTGTCTTGGTGGATCGGGTGCAGCAGCAGCGGGAAGCCGGGCTGCCTCGCGACGAGGCCCTGCTGGTTGCGGGTCGGGAGCGGCTGCGCCCCATCCTGATGACGGCAGCGACGACGATTGTCGGGCTTCTGCCCATGGCGATCGGCGAGGCCAATCTCGTCGGTATGCCGTACTATCCTCTCGGTCGGGCTGTGATCGGTGGACTGCTCGCTTCGACCGTGTTGAGCCTCCTCCTCGTTCCGCTCTTCTACACCTACCTCGACGACTTCAAGCATCTCTTGATTCGCGCGTTCCGACCGAAGCCACCCCAGCCCACAGGTACGCTTGACGAGGAGCGACCAGTGCCGAGTCCTGCGTCCACCGCGGGGCTGGTGTTCTTGGCATCGTCCGTTTGCCTTGGCTTGTCGATGCCCGGGTCACTGTCGGCTGCGCCTGCCGAGGCTTCTATTGGGCTTGAGTCCGCGGTCGAAGGCGAGTCTTCGACCGAGCAAGGTTCCCCGTTGGGACTCTCGCAGGCCCTGGAGCTCGCACTCCTTCACAACTTAGGTCTCCGGGCTCGAGCATCCGACCTGGCGGCTGCACGATCCCGCCTGCGCGCCAGCTGGGGGCCCTTTATGCCGACGCTGAACGCCTCGTGGAACATCAGCCCTTCGCAGGGCGAGCGGTGGCTCGACCAGTTCAAGAGTTGGGAGCGTTCTTCCGGCGACACCGGCAGCTACACGGTGGGACTGGGCGCCCGCATGCTGACCGGAACGACCCTCAACCTCAGTTGGACCCAGGGCGGCTTCAACCAAGCCACGGCGTACGATCCGGAAGTTATCATCGACAATCCGCTCGACCCCGACCACCCCATCGAGGTGCTCGCCGACAACGAGTTCCACACCCGCTGGGCTGCAGTCACTCTCGGAGTCACTCAGAACCTGCTGCGCGGCATCTCGCCCCTGTACCAGCGCGCACCAGTCGACCAGGCAAGACTCGGACAGGACAGCGCAGCGATCGAGCAGGACCAAGAGACGGCTGATGTCGCAGCGCGTGTGCTGAAGGCCTACTGGGATCTGGTCGCAGCGCGCCGAAACGTGTCGATTCAAAAGCTCCACCGTGAGCTGGCCGAGAATCAGCGGTCGGTGACTGAAGCCCGCATTGCCGCAGGGGAGCTTGCGCCCATCGAGTTGCTCCGCATCGATGAGACAGTGGCCAGTCGTTTTGCCGATGTCCTCGAGGCGGAGCGCCTTGCCGCAGATGCGGACCAGGCCCTTCGCTCGCTGCTGGGCGATCCGCCCGATGAGGTGGCGGACCTGCGACCCCTGCTGCCCGTCGATGGGATCGTGTCGACCTTGCCTGAACGACACCGGGCGGGCTCTCTCGATGCCGCACTCGGACGGAACCCCGGGCTCTTGCTGCAGCGGGGTCAGTTGGAGGCTCAGAAGATCGAGTGGCGTAGTGCGCGGCACGAGCTACTCCCGGTGGTCGACCTCAACGCTTCGCTTGCCCTGAACGGCACCGGCTTTGATGTGGAGGAGTCGGTGCAGGATGTCTTCGACCGGCGCTATCCGGACTTTGAGGTGGGGATGACGGTTCAGGTGCCCCTGCCCGACGTCGCCGCGATCCACACCGTCAAGACCCGGGACCACGAGATCAAGGCCGCCCTACTCCGTCTTCAGGCCGCCGAGATGGAGGTGATCTTCGGGGTGGAGAGAGCCATCCGGGCCGTGGCTTCATTCGAGAAACAGGTCGAGGTCAGCCGTTTGCGCCGGGACCTTGCTGAGCAAACTGCGGGCGCCGCTGAGGCCACCTACCAGGCGGGTCGCAACACGCTTCGTGACGTCTTAGAAGCCCAAGCTTCGCTCAAGGACGCCAAGCAAGCCGTGGTGACCGCCCAGGTCGCAGCGCTGGGCGCCCGGGTTGACCTAGAGCTGCTTCGTGGCACCCTCCTTGAGGCTCTTGATGTGGTGGTGGAGTAGGCGATGACGCTTCAGGAGAATCGGTTTCCTCGCATCTTCACGCTGTGCGCCCTGTACGTCGCCCAGGGCATTCCATGGGGCTTTGTCGCCATCACGCTGGTCGCTTGGCTTGCCGACCGCGGCCTGCAGTCCTCCGACGTCGCCCAGATTACGGTCCTCAGCACCCTGCCCTGGAGCTTCAAGTGGATCTGGGGTCCTGTCATCGACCGCTACGGCTTCGCTCCGATGGGGCGGCGGCGGCCCTGGATCCTCTTCGCCCAGCTGATGATGGCGGCGACGATTCTCGCCATGGTGGCCATCCCCGACCTCGGTGAGGAGGTCGGGGTCTTGGCCTGGATGATCTTTGTCCACAACGTCTTCAACTCCCTCCAGGACGTGAGTGTCGATGCCTTGGCCGTGGACCTGCTTCCCGAAGAGGAGCGCGGCAAGGCCAATGGACTCATGTACGGCTCGAAGTACCTCGGGGGGGCCATTGGCGGGGCGGGCATGGCGACCGTTGTGGGCGCAGCGGGTCTGCAGGCCGCACTCTTGATGCAAGCCGCAGCGCTCGGTCTGATCTTCCTCCTCCCTCTTTTCTTGCGGGAGCGTCCCGGTGAGCGGTTGCTCCCCTGGACGGCAGGAGAGGCTTCGCCCGAGACCGAAGCGCAGCGGTCTGAGTCGGTCCTGGCCGTCTTCCGGGCGCTGTTTAAGGCCTTTTCGTTCCGTTCCTCGCTTCTAACGGCGGGTCTGGCCCTGACGATGACGATCAGCTCGGGAATTCTCGCGGTCGTAGGCGTCGTCTTCATCGTCCAGGAGCTCGGCTGGAGCGACACGCAGTACGCGCAGATTACCGGGGGCCCCGGCCTGGTCTGCGGATTGGTGGGTGCGGTCCTGGGCGGCTTTATCGCCGAACGTCTGGGGCACCGTCGAACGATTGCCTTGGGCTGCCTGCTCCTCGCTGCGCTGTGGCTGGGCTTTGCGGCTGCCAAGCCCTATTGGGACAGCCATGCATTGGTCACCGGGCTCATCTTGCTCGACTCCTTTGCGATCTCGATGGCTGCTGTGGGCTTCTTCGCCCTAGCGATGGGGGTCAGCTGGCCCGCTGTGGCCGCGACCCAGTTCACGGCCTACATGGCCCTGTCCAACCTGAGCTCTGCGCTCGGCGGCTGGCTAGGTGGCGTGTTGGATGGCCCGCTCTCGGTTCGCGCCATCTATGTCGTTTGCGGTCTCCTACAGGTCGGCGTGGTCCTGATCCTGTTGGGCATTGACGTGGGGCAGGTGCGGCGCGAGCTGGGCGAATCGGCGGCCCCGCCAGCCGTCCCGGAACCGGGAGACACCGCTTGACCGAGGAGAGCTCCCGTAGAGCCGTCCCCTCGTGGCTGCCCCCGGCTCTCTTCGTGGCGGTGGTCGGCTGCCAATGCTGGCTGCTCAACCGGCTGGGGTTTCCCTCGCCTGGGGGCCTGCGGGCCGACACAAACGTGTACCTCGAGTTGGCGATGAACCTCTTCCAGGAGGGGACCTACGGCTCCAAGGTCTCCGTGTCCTATCCGCCGCTCTACCCGATGGTGCTCTCTCCTCTCTTTGCGGTGGAGAGCAACGCGACCCGCTTCACCCTGATCTACATCCTCCACGGCCTGCTCCTCGCCGGAGGTGCCCTGACCCTGCTGCCCGCTCTGCGTCAATCCCTCGGTCGGGCCGGGGCCTGGTATGCCCTCGCCCTTGTGCAGTGCTCAGGGGCCTTCTTGCTCCACGGCTACCAGAGTCAGACCGAGAGCCTGTTTACCGCCCTCATTGTGGCCGCTGCTGGCATGACCTGGCGGGCTTGGAATCGTCCGCAGGGCTGGGCCTGGATCGGACTGGGGCTCCTTTGCGGCCTTGCCGTCTGCACCCGGCGCACGGGCTTGGTCCTGCCGGTTGCTCTAGGTTTGCTCCTGGCTCACGACCTGGCGCGCTCTCTCCATCGGAAAGAGAGCATTCCCTGGCGTGCCCTAGCGCTCTGCGGTCTCGGCTTGGGCTTGGGCTTGGTTCCGGAAGCGGTTGCCTCGGCGTTGCACGGGGAGGTCATATCACCCTACGGAAAGGGCGGTGGAGGTGCCGCCGCAGGTCACCTCAAGGCCGGTCTCAGCGCCTTTGGTTCGTTCGAGGGCTTGCGCCTCCTGGTTGAGGTGATGGGACGGCACTTGGCCTACCTGAGCTTCACGACATTCGGCGCGCCACTCGTACTCGGTATCGTCCTTCTGGGGCATCGCCTGCGGCCGCTCAAGGGGCTTCCGCTTCCCACCGCGCGGGTACTCGGCTTTGCTGCCTACGTCGCTCTTGGTCTCTCGGCTATGAGTACGCTGCACATCTTGCGCTACCGGCTCGGGCGCCCGAACGCTGCCGGCTACGACATCTACCCCCGTTATGTTGATCCGGCCGAGGGGCTGTTGATGTTTGCAGGTCTCTTGGGCTTGGCCTGGTGGATGACCTCGGGGTCAGGACGGGAGGCTTCACGGGCTCTCAAGCTGCGCCTGGCCGGTCCGTTTGTGGCGGCGAATGCTGCGGCCTTGCTGTTGGCCGGACCCTTGCGCCGCCCGCGTGCGGCGCGCCTCCCGAGTCCCGAGCGCTTGGAGAGCTGGGGTTTCACCACGAGCCCAGAGCTGGTCGTGCCGATCGTCTCGGCGGCAGTCTTGGTGCTTTGGTTTCTCTGGTGGCTCCGTGGCTTCCGGAGGCCCCTTGTGGTGGTGGCGGTGGCCCTGGTCCTGTCCCAGGTCATTACTCTGGCCTCGCCCATCGGCCGGTGGCAGGTGGGGTGGTCCGAGGACCGGATGCCGGAGGTTCTTCGCTTACCTGCCCTTCAGAAGGTCCCAACTGCGCCGATCGCGGTCCTGGTCCGGCGGGTCGGGCCCTTCAGCCGCCGCTATTACGAACCGGCCTTTCGTTCCGAGCACCCGGTGTCGTTCGTCGCCACGGGAGAGCCACTGCGCCTTTGGATGGCCGAGCACCCGGACGGATTTGTCCTGACGCACCGAAAGGATCCTAAGGCGAAGCTCGAGCGAGTCGGCAAGACCAAGGACTGGAAGGTCTATCGTTCGCGGCGCTGATCCGACGAGTCCCAAGAAGGACCCATCTGCCAGGTTGCCGGGCACCGCCTACTTTCTCGCCGCAAGCCAATTCGGGCCGTGTTGGCCATCGACTGTCTTTGGAGCTAGGGATCGGGTTGCCGTAATCGACACCGGTCTTCGGGCTGCTCAGTCTTCGGGATCCCGTCGGATTCGTGCAAACTTTCGCAGCTCCTTCTCCTCGCGCTGGAGGGCTCTCCGATGTCGTTTGAGCCGCTTCTTGTAGCGCTCTGTGCTTGGCGGGGAGATCAGATCGTAGCCATGTTTCTTGGTGTCGTAGCGTTGGTAGCGAGTTCGGCTGCGCTTGCGGTCTTTGGGGAAGAGGCTGAAGTCCGCGTGATGTTTCGGCGGTGGCGGCACGTCCTTACCTAGGAGGAGCCACAGCTCGCCGCGGCTCGAGGTGGCACCGACTTCGACTTCGTGTCGTCCGGCCAGGAGCTGGAGGTTTCCCCCCTCGGATGCCGGCTGGCCGTCGACCAAGACGCTGCCCTCGACTCCGGCGCGGCCTGCGCGAAACCGAAGGGTATAGGTCCCATCCACCAGCAGGTCTACCGTCCGTCGTCCGGGGGTGCTGCCCGCGTCCCACACCACCCGCGCCCCATGAAGGTAGAGGTTCGGGTGTACGGGCAAATAGGAGGTGTAGAGCAGTCGTTTTTCGGCGGTCCGCAGGTACTTCTTGCGGGTCATGTAGGTGCGGATGAAGAAGCGCGCTCGCTCTTCTTGCATCTTGGTCTTGATGAAGAGCTTGTCTTGGCGACGCTGGGCCCGTCGATTGTCTCCTGTCAGGTAGCCGGCTACCTCGCGGTAGCCGGGAACGACCCCGATTCCAGCCACGTAGGGACTGGATTCGGGGACGAAGCGGCGGAGTCCCTCGAGCAGCTGCATTTGCCACTCGTTGGTTACTTGCCAGGCAGCAGTAAGTCGCGGCCAGGCGCCCCAGGCGTATTGGGTCCGAGTGGTCTTCCCACCGCCGTAGCCGCCTATTCCCCAAGCCAGGCAGCTGCCGAGGAAGCCGACGCACAGGATGGCTGCAACACTGCGGGGTAGCCGCGCCCCTAGGGCTGCGGTCCAGAGCAAGACCAAAGAGCCGCCGAGTCCCCAGGCTGCAGGCAGTGCGAGGAAGGGCTCAATTGAAGCGATGTAGTAGGGAAAAAAGCCTCGGTGGATGAAAATTGTGCCGAGCAAGGTGGCCCCGACCAGGGCCGAGGCGAGGATGCGCCCATCCTTGGCTCGGCGCACCAGGGCGACGACCAGACCGGGGACGGCGCTCAGGTAGAGGAGTGGGGCCCGGTGAACTGCTTCCCATAGCCAGGTCGTCTTGTCTTCCCAGGGGACACCCGAGCCGAAGGCGGTGTTGCGTGCCCCCTGGAAGTTGGTGGTCACCACTGATCCACCCCCGCCGCTGGCGATGCTGAGGCCCAGGTACCAGAGACCGACGAGTGTGGCGACGCAGCCGATCGACACGGCTGCATCCCGGACCCGACCGCTGGCGCCAGGCCGTTTGGGATCTGCGCTTGGGCTGGCGAGGAGCCAGGCCAGGGCCAAGCCAACGCCGTTGTACAGCGACTTCTGGCTGATGAGGGCCGCGGCTGCGACCAAGACTGCCGCCGCGATCACTGGGCCTAAGCCGTCCCGTCTTTTTCGCCAGAGCACGACGAGGACGGCCAGGACCAAGGGGGTGGTGAAGGTGTCGGTGCGTAGTTCGATGCTGTGGGGGGTGTAGGAACCCGAAGAGAAGAGCAAGAGGAGCGCAAGCGCGGGGATCCAGCCGGCAATCGAGTCAAGCCGAGACATCGTCACCGCCTCGCCGGAGTCTTCCCCCACCCCATTCGCGCAGGCCAACGGGGCCCGCGGCCACGCCAGTAGTGCGAGCATCACGCCGGTTCCGCAGACAGCTAGCCAAGAGACGATGCGGCTTGCCCGGAGGATCTCGATTGGATCGCCCAGGCCGATCAGGGGGGCAAGGCAGAGCCAGAGGAGGCCGGGGCGCCCAGGACGGCCCACGTCTCCCTCGGCAAAGCGGCCGGCATGGAGGAGGACGTTTAGCTCGTCGCTGTGGAACGCTGCGCGCCAGGAATAGAGGCCCAGAACCGCTAAGAGGACGGCTCCCACCAGGACGGTTGTGGCGCGAGTGAGGCTCTTTGTGCTCATGGAGTTCCCGAGGCGAGAGGGTCATAGCACAGGCAGGGCGGCGGTCTTTCGGTGGCTCCGATAGGCTAGGGGCGTGCAGCGCTATGTCCTCGCCACTCCAGTGCGCAACGAACGCGAGCAGCTTCCCGCTCTGCTCGCGACCCTAGAGGCCCAGACAGTGCGGCCCAGTCGCTGGGTTGTGGTGGACGACTCCAGTGACGACGGCTCCTTTGAGTGGTTGGAGGAGGCGGCCGCGGACCGACTCTGGATGGAGGTCCGCCGAGCCCCCGAAGCGGCCACGGAGTACCTCGGTGCCCATGTAGCCCGCATTAAGCGTTGGGGGCTCGAACAGGCGCTGGAATCGGAGCGGTCCGTGGGAGAGCGGGCAGATGCGGCTGGCGTTTTGGATGCGGACATTCTCCTGCCGCCGGATCACTACGAACGCCTGCTTGCCTGCTTTGCTGCGGACGAGTCTTTGGGTGTCGTGTCCTCGCTGATCCAGAGCCGAGGCGAGGACGGCCTCTTTACGGAGGCTTACCAACGCGAAGATCTGCCTCGAGGTGGAACTCAGTTCTTTCGGCGGGAGTGTTTGGAAGCCATCGGTGGCCTGCCTCCCTACCCTGGGTTTGATGGTGCAGCCAACGTCAAGGCACGGCTGCGAGGCTGGGGTTGCAAGCTCTTGACCGACTTGGCGGCCGAACAGGTTCGGGAGACGGCGTCCCGTTTTGGACTCGCCGCGGGCTACGCGCGCAAGGGCCGTTACGCCTGGTTCCTCGGCCACCACCCTGCTTTGATCTTGGCTCGGGCTCTTGCTTACAGCCTGAAGACCCCCCGAAATGCCGGCTGGCATTTCATGAAGGCCTGGCTCGCCGAAGCGGTCGCCCGTAGCGACCGCTGTCCGGACGAAGAACTGCGGACCTACTACGGCAAGGAGCGCCTGTGGGAGTACCTTCGCCGGAAGGACGGTGCCGCCAAGGGCTTTGTGTCAGGGGACTAGCCTTCGAGACCCTTCATCTGTCGGAGACGGGTAGCCACCTTGCTCTTGAGTTGGCTATAGCGCTTCGAGACGGTCTGGTCGGGCATGTCCACCTCGCCAAAAGGCACGAAGTTCGGACGGAAGCCCTCCTTACCGTACATCCGCAGGAATTCATTCATGATGAATGCGACGCCTTGCGGGCTCACGTGCCGGCCGTCCTCGAGGAAGAAGGTCTCGGGGCCCTGCCACTGAGCTACGAGTTCGTAGCTGTGAAAGTAATTGACTGAGGGTTCTTCCTCGAGGAAGTCAGCGACTGCGGCCCGAAGACGGCTCTTGCTCTCGCAGTTGGCCACGATGATATCGAGGTCACGGAAGGTGGCGGCCAGAGGAACTGGACTCACGGTCACGAGTACCTCGGCCTCGGAAAAG